>CAZQUC010000286.1:0-5819 GCA_964596095.1 uncultured Enterobacteriaceae bacterium | reverse complement strand
TGGCCGGTGAAGGCGAGCGTGCCGGTTTCGGGGTTGACGCGGAAGGTGGTGACGTTGTCGCCGCGCTGGTTGCAGCAGCAGAGGAAGCGGCCGGTGGGATCGAACGTGAAACTGCGGGGGTAATTGCCGCGCGTCCACTCATCCGCGAGGAAGGACAACGTGCCGTCCGCGCCGACGGCGAAGATGCCGATGCTGTCGTGCAGGCGGTTGCCCGCATAGACGAAGCGCCCGTCGGCGGAAACCCGGATGGCCGAGCAGAAATTGCTGCCTGCAAAGCCCGGCGGCAGGCTGGAAAGGGTCTGGCGCGCGGTGAGGCGGCCGCGTTCCGCGTCGTAATCGAAGAGCACGATGGTCGAGCCTTCCTCTTGGAGGGAGAACAGCCAGCGCCCGTTCGGGTGGAAGGCGAAATGCCGTGGGCCGTCGCCGGGCGGCAGCGCCACGAAGGGCGGATCGTGGGGCGTCAGCACGCCGGTTTCGGCATCGAATTTCCACACGAAGATCCGGTCCAGCCCGAGATCGACGGACAAGATGAAGCGCCCCGCGGGATCGGCCTCGATCATGTGCGCATGGGTCTGGTCGTGCCCGCTGAAGGCGAAGCTGCCGGGCGGCGCGTTGGTGGCTTGCCGCGGCCCGACGACGCCTTCGCTTTTTTTCACATCCGCGGCCTCGCCCAGGCTGCCATCGGGCCGGATCGGCAGCACCGCCACCGACCCGCCGAAGTAATTGGCCACGAACAGGTATTTGCCGGAGGGATGCACGCTCACGTAAGTCGGGCCCTTGCCGCCGGAACTGACACTGCTGAGCGGCCGCAGCGAGCCATCCTCCGGATCGACGGCAAACGCGGTGACCGTGCCGGCCTCGCGGTCGCCGCGGCGCTCGGTCTCATTGGCCGAATACAGCCGCGTCCGGTCGGCATTGAAGACCAGGCAACTCGGACTGGTGCCCATCTCCTGCACGCCGCGCGGCGTCAGCGCGCCGGACACGCGATCCATGCTGAAAAGATGGATGCCGCGTCCATTGCCCGGCGGCAGGTCCACTTGCGTCGGCCGCATGTTTTGCAAGGGCGAAGAGAACGTGCCGACATAGACGAGCAGCGGCCGGGACGTCTCGCCAGCCGCCCGCGCGACACCGCCCGCGTCCAGCAGCGTCCCACCGGCCAGGACGCTGGAAGTTTGCAAAAACGAGCGCCGGGAAAGGCGTTCGGGAGAAAGCGGAAACGACGAGGACGATGGCATGGCGCGGCAGGCTGGAGCGGATGGAAAGGCCCCCCGATATCGAGGCAGATGTCACGCGGCGCAACCCGGACGCGCCCTCTCATCCCCACCTTTCCCATAATCTGGAGACATTGAACTCTCGACGCGGCCACGATACCGTTGCCGGTTGGCACTCGCGGTCGGCGGTCCTACCTTGCCGCTTTTCCTGGCCCACTCATCGATGAACGACTCTGCCATTCTTGAACACCTCGTGGGCCGGCGCGCCGATGGGCCGCTCGATCCCGCCAATGCGCAAGAGGCCATCGAACTGTGGCTGGAGAGCGCGCAACGGCATGGAGACGAAATCCCGGAATCTGATCCGGTGTGTGAACGCATGATAGCGCATGGGGACGAGCATTTGATGCGCGCAATTGATCGGCGCCAATACTGGGTTGATCGGGCGATCTCCGAAGGAGGAAACCCATGATTCCTGAATCAATTTGTAATAAAATGGAGAAACAGCCCGGAGAATTCCGGCGTGCCCCGGAAGAGCAAGGACGCGTTCTGGAGTGCTTGCGAGAGTTGGGCATTGAGGAACACGATCAATGGAAGGAGTTTTTTTAGGTATAATTTAGCAGGAGTGTTGGCCGATCAGCTTGACGAGATCTCAGATCTTTGTTCCATAGATCACGAAATATTTGTTAATACTAAGTTTGGCCGCGAAGTTTATGGAGTTCCCGATGACTTTATATGCCTCACTTCCGGTGAAAATGAAGCGTTTATTTTATACTCAAAGAAAGATAAAAAAATATACGAAGCAGGCGTCGAAGGGATGGACGCGCTGCGGAATGGAGAAATAAAACCGGTTTTTGAGAGTTTTTACGATCTTATCGAATGGTATCTCGGCAAACGTAAAGATATTTGATGAAGGGGAGGGCAATTTGCCTTGCCACTTTGAATCTGAGAGGCCGGCAGATCGGACATGAAACCGGGCCGCCGACAACGCGAAGACGAAACAGGGGGGGCGGGTTCTGTTGGAATGATGGCCAGAAAAAATGACTTGACAGACGGACTGATCTGTCTATTCGAGGATTTCTCATGACCGCACCATCCAGCGCCGAACCCCCACGCGAACGCATCCTCGCGAAGGCGTTGGAATTGTTTTATCGCCAGGGCTACTCGCACACCGGGATCAACCAGATCATCGAGGAGGCCGGCGTGGCCCGGGCCTCGCTCTACCATCATTTTCCGTCGAAGGAGGATCTCCTCCTCGCTTACGCGCTCGAAACGACACGCCGGGAGATCGCTGACATTCGCGAGCAGGTGCAGGCGAAGGACACCCCGCTCGCGCGGTTCTTCGGTCCGTGGGACATCCTCGTCCCGTGGTTCGAATCCACGGACTACCGCGGCTGCCCGTTCCAGAACATGATGGCCGATGTGCCGGCCGAGGCCATTCGCGTTCGCGAGGTCGCGCGGCAGCACCGAGAGTCCCTTCGCGCCTTCTTTCAGGAACTGGCGTTCGATTTGAAAAATTCCTCCCCGAAATACCGCCATCTCGACCCCGAGCAAACCGCCCTCACCAGTCTCCTGCTCTTTGAGGGCGCCATCGCCACCGCCGTCGCCTACCGCGCCACCTGGCCGATCGGGCAGGCCCGGACTATCATCGCCGGACTTCTCGAATCTCCTGCCGCCTGATTTTTTCCCAACAAAACAGACAGATCATTCTGTATAGAAACGAAACCGCAAACCAAACAACAACCCATGTGTCTCGCCTGCGAAACTCCACGAAATACTGAAAAACAGGATGCGTTCTCCGAGCGCCTCCTCGGCATCCTCAACAATGGCATGACCGGCCTCCTCATTTCGGTCGGGCACCGCGCCCGGCTGTTCGACGTGATGGCCGACGGTGTGCCCCGCACGAGCGGGCAGCTCGCCGCGGACGCCGGCCTCCACGAGCGCTACGTCCGTGAGTGGCTCGGCGGCATGGTGGCCGCCCGCATTGTCGAGCGCGAACCTGCCACCGGCACTCACGTTCTCCCGCCCGAGCACGCTCACTGGCTCAGCCGCCGCTCGCCCACCTCGAACATGGCGGTCTTCGCCCAATACATCCCGAGCCTCGCGCAGGCCGAGGACCGCCTCCTCGACTGCTTTCGCAACGGCGGCGGCGTGCCCTACGAAGCCTATCCGCGTTTCCACGACGTGATGGCGGAAGACAGCGGGCAGTCGATCGTCCCGGTCATCGTCGAGGAAATCGTTCCGCTCTTCCCCGGTCTGCACGAGCGGCTCCAGGCCGGCATCGACGTGCTCGACGTCGGCTGCGGACGCGGCCTCGCCCTCATGCGCCTCGCCGCGCATTATCCGGCCAGCCGTTTCACCGGCTACGATCTCAGCCCGGCCGCCATCACATTCGCCCGCGATGAAGCCGCCGGTCGCGGACTCGCGAACCTCACTTTCGAGCCGCGTGACCTCACCCACTGGCAGCCGGAGCCGGCCTTCGACTGGATCACCGCGCTCGACGCGGTGCATGACCAGGCACGGCCCGACCACTTGCTCGCTTCCATTCGCAAGGCCCTGCGGCCCGGCGGCGTGTTCCTCATGCAGGACATCGACGCCTCCAGCGAACCGATCGACAACATCGACCATCCGCTCGGCCCAATGCTTTACGCCGTCTCATGCATGCACTGCATGACGGTGTCGCTCGCTCAAGGCGGCCTGGGCCTCGGCGCGATGTGGGGCGTGCAACTCGCGGAGAAAATGCTTCGCGAAGCCGGCTTCGAGCGCATCCGCATCCACCGCTTCGAGCACGACGTGCAGAACGCCTATTTCCTCATTCACGCCTGACCCCATGACACCATTGACCCAATCCGGCCTTTCACGGCTCGCCATCGTCGTGCGCGACGACGCCTTCGACCGCCTGCTCACCCCATTGACCTTTGCGTGGGAAATGGGACGCACGGGCGTCGAAGTCGATGTCCTCTTCGTCCTGTGGGCCGCGCGAGTGCTCAGCCGCGACGGCGTGAAGGAAATCCGCCTCGCTCCAGACAAGCAGCACCGCGCCGAATGGCTGCACGAGCGGCTTCGTCGTGACGGCGACCCCGTGGAAATCGGCGATTTTCTCAAACTGCTGAAATCGACCGGCCACGTCCGCCTCCACGCGTGCCGGCTCGCGGCCATGACCTTCGACGTCCGGGAGGAAGACCTGCTTCCCGAGGCGGACGGGATCATGGATCCCGGCGATTTCCTGAGAGAAATCGCGATCAAGGCCGACCATTGCCAATACTTTTAGCCTGTGGGTAATTTCGCCAGCCAGTTGGAAGCATTGAATCCTTTGCATCACGACCGTGCCCGGCGCTGACGGTTTTTTGTCTTGCGCCCATCGCCTCCGGCGGAAAGCCTCCGTGGCATGAAATACCTCGGCTGGATCCTGGGCCTCGGCGTGCCGCTTCTGGTGGCGGCGGTCTTCGCGGCGACGATTCATTTTCTCGGCGGGAAATCGGTGCTGGCTCTGGGTGCCGCAACGGCCGGGCGAACGTGGTTCGCCACCCGGCAGCGAACGCGCCCGCACCGCCCAGCGCGGCGGGCGCGGTGATCCGTCGATCTTTTTTCGAGTGCGTAATTCTCCATAATACGCCCCCGCGTTTTTTGCGCCACGAGCCGGCCGTTACATTCAAGCGAGCCCCTTTGTCGGCTGGCGCTTTCCTTTTCCCGCGGACCGCTACAGTATCGCGTGTCCGTTTTTCAACTTCACAGCCCGTTTCCGCCGCGCGGCGACCAGGAGCAGGCCATCGCCAAGCTCTCCAAGTCCGTGCGGCTGGGCAATGCCCATCAAACTTTGTTGGGTGTGACCGGTTCGGGCAAAACCTTCACGATGGCCAATGTCATCGCGGAAGCCGGCCTGCCCACGCTGGTGATGAGCCATAACAAGACGCTGGCGGCGCAGCTTTACTCGGAGTTCAAGCAATTCTTCCCTCAGAATGCGGTGGAATACTTCGTCAGTTACTTCGATTTCTACCAGCCCGAGGCCTATCTGCCACGCACGGACACCTACATTGAGAAAGATTCCTCGGTGAATGACGAGATCGAGCGGATGCGGCTCTCGACGATGGGGTCGCTGCTGACGCGTCCCGACGTGCTCGTCGTCGCCAGCGTGTCGTGCATTTACGGCTTGGGCTCGCCGGAGGACTATCGCGACATGATGATCCCGGTGTGGACGGGGCAGCGGCTGAGCCGTGAGGAGTTGCTTTCCAGGCTGGTGGGGATCTTATTCGAACGCAACGACATCGATTTCTCGCGGGGAAAATTCCGCGTGCGCGGCGACACCGTGGATGTGCATCCGGCCTATCTGGAAAACGAAGCCATCCGCGTGGAGTTTTTCGGCGACGAGATCGACCGGCTCTCGGTCATCGACCCGCTGACCGGCACGGCGAAGGGGCGGCTGGAGCGGCACACGTTTTACCCGGCCAAGCAATTCGTGACGCCCGGCGACAAGATGAAAGTGGCGATGCTCAACATCCGCGCGGAAGCCGACGAGCGCGTGGCGTGGTTCGAGAAGGAGAATAAACTGATCGAGGCCCAACGCCTCCGCCAGCGCACCGACTACGACCTGGAAATGATGCAGGAAATGGG
>CAZQUC010000285.1:0-5871 GCA_964596095.1 uncultured Enterobacteriaceae bacterium | reverse complement strand
CGGCTCCCACCCGCCACCGCCATGTGGATTCACATGGACAAGATGGCTCCCGCGGGCACTGTCCGCGCCCACGGCATGTCCCGGCTCCGCCACTCCGATTACGCCCGTCTGCTGGATTTCATCGCTTCCCTGCAGGAGCCGGTGAGCGCGGCGGATTTCGGCGCGCATGTCGTCGCCGCGGCCAGCCGGTTGCGCCCGGAGGCCGTCATTGCCTTCGACCAGATCGGCCTCGTTTCCGGCCAGTATCTTTTCGATCATAACGTTCCTATGGGAGAGGAAGAAACGACGCCTTATTTCCAGCGGCTGCGCGAGGTCTTCCAACAGAATCCGATTTATTCCTATCTCCAAAACGGCGGGCGGGGACCGGTGGTGGATATCGCCGCGCTCACCACGCGCCGGGAGTTCCATCGCTCGGAGTTTTATCAGGATATTTTCCGCCCGTTCGGCCTGGAGCATCAGCTCAACGTGCTGGTGCCGCGACCGGGCTGGATCACCACCCTGACCATCAACAGCCCGCAGGCGTTTCCGGAAGAAGTCTCCACTCTTTTCACCCTGGCCTCCCGGCATGTGGCGGCGGCGCATCGCCAGGCGCAGTTGCTTTCCCTGCTGGAGGCGGCCGCCCCTTCGGTGCTCCCCGCCGCACGGGCCGAAATCTCACAGGCAGAACCTTCCGCAGTGGGCCTGACCCCGCGCGAATACGAAGTCTTCTCCTGGCTGGCCGAAGGCAAGCGCAACGCGGAAATCGCCATCATCCTCGGCTGCGCGCCGCGGACCGTGGAGAAGCACGTCGAAAACATCCTGCGCAAACTGGGCGTGGAGAACCGCGCCGCCGCGATGCGGGCCGCCAGGGGAGCACGCACCGGCTCTGAACGACCTACGTAGTTTTACGTATAGAACAAAAATTCCCACGAGCTATGGGTTGAAGCGCTTAGCGGCATCATTTGTCCCGATGCGGCCCGGCCTTGTCTTCCAATCCCGTTTTTATGACATTCACTCTTCCTCCTTCGTTGGGTTGCGGCGCGGCCGCCTTGCTCATGCTGCTCGCCTCGCCACTGGCCCGGGCTTATCCGGACGCGCCGTCCACGTGGGGCACCTGGCATGTGAACACTTACACCGGCCTTTCTCCCCGGCATCTCAGCGCCGCCACCGACCCCGACGGCCGCCTGCGGCTCTGCTTCATCAACGACCGCGAAATCCCCGGCGGCCCCGCGAACAGCCGCCAGGTCCTCGTCACGTCCTGGCGACGCGGCTCCGGCTCCCTTTACGGCATGGAGACCGCCGGCTTCCTGCGCGGCCTGCCCGTCGGCACCCCTGCCCCCACCTCCGGCTACGCGCCACCGGAATATGCCGACTCCCGGATCATGCCGCTCCCTCTCCGCACCAAAATCACCTCCGCCCCGCGCGGAAGCGGCATGGATACCGCCGCGTTCGCCACCCTCGACAGCACTCTCTGGCGTTCCACCTCCTCCTTCGTCAACACCCTCTCCTGGAACGGCAACTCCACACCCTCACCCCTCTTTCCCCGGAAACCCTGGACCCAAGGGGACGCCGCCGCCGCCTATTCCACCAATGACACCAACTCCCTCACCGGCTCCGCCGCCGCCAGCGCCGCCGGCAGCGTCCAGACACGGGTCAGCATGGGCGGCAGTGCCTTCATCTCGTTCAACATCCAGTTCGACTGGCATCTCGGAGGCCGGCGCATGACCACCGGGGCCATCGCGAACGCCAATCTGGGCATCAACCTCCCCGTCGGCCGTCTCCACTCCATGGACGCCGCCCTGACAGAAGACGGAAAGGACTGCTATCTCCTCATCAGCTCCACCGCCGAAAACGGGGCCACCAGCCCCCCGACTCTCCGCTCCGGCCTCACCGTGGTCCGCCAGCGCCTGACCTCCCCCACCACCGCCGGCCCCCTCACACAATACTCCCCTGTTTCCCTCGACATCCCCTTCGACCTTCTGCCCAGCGACAACACCAGACTCTACTCCAAACTCGAGTATCCCAAAATCCTCCTCACCCGCTCCAATAACGAGCCCAAATGGATCGTCTGGGAGGATCGCTACAATGCCGAGATCAGGGTCGCCCGCCGCCAGTTGCCCCTGCCTGAGAACATGGAGGAGGATCCCGACCTGCACCGCCGCATCAACGCCGGCTACGCGATCCTCCCCGCCATCGACACCTTCGCCTTTGGCGTGGACGCCGCGCTGGATCAGCTCGACCGCCTTCACCTCGTCTGGTGGAATCCCGTCGGCGGTCTCATCCGCTACGCGCGGGAGAATGCCTCCGGCGGATTCGATAAAATCACCCTGCCCCTGCCCGCCAGCTCCGCGCCCACCATCGCCATCGGGCCGGGAAATTACCCGTATATCGCCTACCCCGGAGCCGTCACCTCCGATCCCTCGGCATCCGCCCCGCTCATCATCACCTGCCCGCCCGGACTCATCACCTCCTATCATGGCGACTACGAGGATCAGGACCAGGACGGCCGCTGCGCCCTGCTGGAGCGCGCCCAAGGCAGCATCGACACCCGGGCGGAAACCGGGTTGGAATTGCGGGCTCTCACCCTCACGCCGAACGTCGCCACCGTGGGGAGCGGGAAGCGTTTCGAGATGAGCTTCCCGATTCGCGCCGCCGCCACCCGCGTGGGAACGACTACCACGTGGGATCTGCCCGACGGCAACGACATCATCCGCATCCAACCCGTCTGGTCCACAAATGGCGGCGCCGATTTCTTTAGCGGCTTTCTGTCCGTGGCCGAAGAATTCACCATCAACAACGTCACCCGTTACCTGACCATTCGCGATACGACCGATATTGGCCCCGAGTATCCCGCCCAGATCTGGCGGCTGCACGTCACCCGTATCCCCGGCCCGCCCTGAAAACCGCCAGGCGCTTTCCCATTCAACCGCTTGCTTATACTCCGGCTCATCCCATGAAAACCAACCCATCGATATTCCCCGCCCTCCTCTGCCTCGCCGCCCTCGTCGCGCTGGGACCAGCGCCATCGCTTCCGGCCAAAGACGTCGCCGGAGCCAAGGACCATCCCTTGCTCAAACGCGTCGAAGGCGCGGAAATCATCTGGGCCCAGACCTCGAAGTTCGACGAATTCACCGTGCCGCTGGAGCGGATCGAGTTCGATTACGGCGCGCAGAAATTCAAAGATACCAAACGCGTCCAGGTCGAAGGCGCGCGGACCACGCTCTATTACAAACTCCCCGGCCAAACGACGACGCTGGAGGCCGTGCGGCAGTATGAGGCTGATCTCAAACCCGCCGGTTTCGAGACGCTGTTCACCGCCGCCAACGACAAGCTGGATGATGGCTACAACCGTTTCGTCGAGCAGACGTTTCCCACGGTCAAGGGAACGCCCGGCCTGGAATATCTGCACCAGTTTAACCACGAGGAGCAGCGCTATCTCGCGCTCAAAGGAGAGGGCAAATCCGGCGGCGAAGTGTATGTCACGCTCTACGCCTTCGTGCTGCAGGATGTCAGCACCGGTTTCGACGCATTGAAGGAGACCCACGGCTTGGAAAAAGGCCAAACCCTCGTGCGGGTGGATGTGCTGGAAACCAAAGCGATGGAAGCGCGCATGACCGTGGTGAAGGCCGCGGAAATCACCGCCGGGCTGGAGCAAGCCGGACGCGTCGCCATCTACGGCGTGTATTTCGACACGGACCAGGCCGCTCTCAAACCCGAGTCCGCCGAAGCGCTCGCCGAAATGGCCCAGGCCGTCAAAGAAAGCGCCGGGCGGAAATTCCTCATCGTCGGCCACACCGACAATGTCGGGGACTATGCCCACAATCAGGCGCTCTCGCAACGGCGCGCCGCCGCCGTCGCCACGGAACTGGCCCGGAAACACGGCGTGCCCGCCGGCCGCCTCATCCCGGTGGGCGTCGGCATGGCCGCCCCCATCGCGCCCAACACCGACGACGCCGGCCGCGCCAAGAACCGCCGCGTCGAACTCGTCGCCATGTAAGCGGCCAACGTCCGGCTCACTTTTCATCACCGGGTTGGGAAAAAATTTCCCAAACTCTCCGCCCCGGCCCTTTATCCTCCCTCATGGCATATCCTCATCACATCGTGCTCATCGGCTTCATGGGCAGCGGCAAAACCACCGTCGGGCAGAAGGTGGCGGAGAAGCTGGCGTGGCCGCTGGCGGACACGGACACGCTGATCGCGGAGCAGGCGGGCCTGGCGATCCCGGAGATCTTTGAAGCGGAAGGCGAAGCGGGCTTCCGGCGGCGGGAGTCGGCGGTGCTGGCCGGGCTGGCGGAAGCGCCCTCGAGCGTCATCTCCACCGGCGGCGGCATCGTGACCGTGCCGGAGAACGAGCCGCTGCTGCGCACGCTGGGGTTCATCGTCTGGCTGAGCGCGAGTGAGGACGATGTCTTCGAGCGCGTCTCGCGCCACCGCCACCGCCCGCTCCTGCACACGCCCGATCCGCGCCGCACCATCCACGAGCTGCTGACCGCGCGCCGGCCGCTTTACGAAAAACTGGCCCATCTCACTATCGAGACCGCCGGGCTCGATCCCGACGAAATCGCCTATGGCGTCTGCGAGAGCGCGCGGCATTTTTATGGCACGCCGTGAGTCGCGCACCGGAAGACGGATGCGCCACCGCGCCGCCCCCTCAGTGTTTCCCGAAGCCGACCATGCCTGACGCAAGCGACATCAAAGCGGAGATCGTGACGGAAGCGCGCGCGCTGGGCTTCGACGATTGCCGCGTGGCAGCGGTCAAGCGGGCCACGCATGCGGCGGCTTTCGATCAATGGCTGGCCGACGGCTGCCACGGCGAGATGGCATGGATGGCACGCGATCCCGCCCGCCGCGCCGATCCCGCGCTCGTCTTGCCCGAGGCGAAATCGATGCTGGTGCTGGCGCTGAATTATTACCAGGGCGACGCGCCTCCGCCCGCCGATGACGCCGCGCGCGGCGCCCTCGCCCGCTATGCCTGGGGCGAGGATTACCACGACCTCATGCTCGCCAAATTGCGCGCCCTCTGCGAGCGGCTCGCGCGCCACGGCGGTGTGCAGAAGCCGTATGTCGATACCGGCCCGGTGCTGGAGCGCGACTTCGCCACCGACGCCGGCCTCGGCTGGAACGGCAAGAGCACGGTGCAGATCCACCGGCGGCTCGGTGCGTGGTTCTTCCTCGGCGAAATCATCACCACACTCGAACTCCCGCCCGATCCGCCCTTCGGCGATCATTGCGGCAAATGCGCGCGCTGCCTCGATGCGTGCCCGACGCAGGCCATCACCGCGCCGCATCGCGTCGATGCCCGGCGCTGCCTCAGCTACCTGACCATCGAGCAAAAAGGGGCCATCCCGCTGGAATTCCGCCGCGCGCTCGGCCACCGCCTCTACGGCTGCGACGAATGCCTCGCCGCGTGCCCGTGGAACCGCTTCGCCCAGGTGAGCCGCGAGGCCGCTTTCGCCGCGCGGGAATATGTCCACGGCTGGCCACTGCGCGATTTCCTCGCGCTGGATGACGACGGCTTCCGCACCCTGTTCCGCAAGTCGCCCATCAAGCGCATCAAGCGCCCGGCCTTTCTGCGCAATGTCTGCGTCGTGCTCGGCAACATCGGCGCGGCTGACGATCTCCCCGCGCTGCGCCGCGCCGCCGATGACCCGCATCCGCTCATCGCCGAACACGCCCGGTGGGCGATCGGGGAAATCGAATCGCGAGCCGCCGGCTCTTCCCGATGACGGGATGTTAGGCGAAAAATAGGGCCGGCCCGCACGAAGTGCGCATCCGCCACCGCCGGAGCCGCGTTTCTTTTTTTAACGAAGGCTTCCACGCCTTCGTCATCAATCTCGATCCACCTATGAAACAAACCCTGTTATTGCTCACCCTCGTCGTCTTCGCCGCCAC
>CAZQUC010000284.1:0-5878 GCA_964596095.1 uncultured Enterobacteriaceae bacterium | reverse complement strand
CCCCTCCCCATGCCCGACGCCACGACGCTGACCGTCAGCCTCATTTCCCACACCAACGTGGGGAAGACCACGCTTGCCCGCACGCTGCTGCGGCGGGACGTGGGTGAGACGCTGGATCGCTCGCACGTCACCGACATCAGCGAGGCGCACGTGATGGTCGCTTCCCAAGGGCGGCGGCTGCTGTTGTGGGACACGCCGGGCTTCGGCGACACGGCACGGCTGCTGCGCCGGCTGCGGCAGAGCGAGAAGCCCATCCAGTGGGTGACCACGCAATTGTGGGATCGCTACGTGAACCGCCCGCTCTGGTGCAGCCAGCAGGCGGTCAAGAACGTGCGCGAGGAGGCGGACGTCGTGCTCTATCTGGTCGATGCCTCGCAGCGGCCGGAGGAGATGCCCTTCGTGGACATGGAGATGGAGATTCTCTCGTGGATCGGCAAGCCGGTGCTGCTGCTGCTCAACCAGACCGGCCCGCCGCGCGCGCCGGAGGAGGAGCGCGAGGAGGAGGGGCGCTGGCGGGAGCACATGCGCAAGTTCCCCATCGTGCAGGCCGCGCTCAATCTCGACGCCTTCGCCCGCTGCTGGGTGCAGGAGGGCGAGCTGCTGGAAGGCCTCACTCCGTCCGTGCCGGTGGCAAAAAAGGAAACCTTCCGCCTGTTGCGCGAGGCATGGCGGGAAAAAAACCTGCACGTCCACCGCGAAGCCGTCGGCGTGCTGGCGCGCACGCTCAACGCGTCGCTGCTGGATGTGGTCAAGGTCAGCAACGAATCGTGGTGGCAGAAGATCGGGATCAAGCGCGGGGAGATGGACGGCGAGATGACGGAGGCGCGGCGGCAGTTGTCCGAGCGGCTGGCGACCCGCGCCATCGAAGTGACGGACGAATTGATCAAACTCTTCGGGCTGGAGGGCCATTCGTCGCGTCCGCTCGGCCACCCGGCGCGCGATTTGTTCGGCGACATCCGCAAGGTCAATGAATCGCTGTGGACCGCGATCGGCGGGCTGGCCTCGGGTCTCACCAGCGGTGTCATCGTCGATATTCTCTCGCACGGCACCACCGTCTTCGCGGGCACGGTGCTGGGGGCGATCGGCGGCGGAGTCAGCGGCTACATGCTGGCCAAGACCTACAACCTTGTCCGCGGCCGCGCCGGCAACGAGGTGCGCTGGAGTTTCGCGCATTACCTGGAGCAGGTGCAGCTCATGTTATTGTGTTATCTCGCCGTCGCGCACTTCGGCCGCGGCCGCGGCGAGTGGGAGGACGGCGAGCATCCGCCCCACTGGCGCGATGTGGTCCGCTTCGCCGTCGAAGCCGAAACCGCGCGCTTCGAGCACCTGTGGAAAGAGGCCGGTGAGGCCAAAGACCCGCGCCCGCCCGAGGAGATCGAGGAGGAATTGCGCGGCATCCTCACCTCCTGCTGCGCGAAATGTTTGCGTGATCTTTATCCGCAGATCGAGGTCTTCGCGTGAAGGCCGGCGCGCCGCCTGCTCATGATAGTAGGAAAACGGGAACGGAGCATCTCGCTCACCACCAAAAAATAGGAAAAAAGTCTGGCCTCATAGGGCGGGATTCCACATGATCGCCGGGCTGGGCCGCGTGGCGGCATCCGCCCCGGCCGTCCCCAATCACTACTGCCATCAAACGTCCATGAACCCTTGTCGAAAAATTCCCCTATCTTCGTTGCTAATTCTTGCTTTGGGACTGATCATTCCCCGAGTGGAGGCGATCCCTGTATGGCTGTTTGAAGTCGATCTGACCGGAGCGATCGCCGAGCAGAGCAGTGATTACGACGCCGTCGCCTTTCCGGCGGCGAACGCCTTGGACGGTGAGTTTGGAAATTTCACTCACACGGCGGACAATGATCCGGATCCTTGGTGGTCCGTCACCTTGGCCGGCCCGCAGGCCGTCAGCGCGCTCCTGCTCTATAATCGCCCGGACTGTTGCCAGGACCGGTTGCAGGATGTGACCGTGGAGGCGTTCGCGTCGGCGGAAGACGACACGCCGGTGTTCTCCGATATGTTCAATATCGGCAATGAGCTCCAGAGTCCGGCGACATTGAAGATCGATTTTGGAGAGAAATTGACGGTGCAAAAGATCGTGATCCGCATTCCCTCCCCGGGCTATCTTTCTCTGGGGGAAGTCAGGCTCCTCAGTGATGAAGTGGAAACCGTGCTCCAGCATGGAACCAACCTGACCCATGCGGATATCGCCACGCTGACGCCCAATCAATCCACCGTCGGCTACGGCTCTGGGCCGGGTTTTGCCATTGACGGCAATTATCAAAATTTCACCCATACCGAAACCTCGGACTCCGAACCTTATTGGGAGGTCGATTTCGGCTCACCGATGAGTTTCCAGCGCGTGGTGTTATTCAACAGAACGAGCTGCTGTCAGCTCCGGCTGCGTGACATCACCGTCAGCGTGTTGGATGGGGATTTCAATGAAATATGGGTTTCGCCGTTGTTGAATGAGCTGAATATCATGAACAGTCCGGCTCAATTGATATGTAACATCCAGCAATTGAATGGCGGTGTCCCCGTGGTGGGACGGATCGTCCGGGTGGCCCGCATGGGGCTGGGTTCCACGGACGACGAGAATGCGTTGTCGCTGGCGGAAGTCGATATCATCGGCGGTTCGCCGGGAACCGAAGTGCCGGCGGTGGATTCGGATGGCGACGGCATGCCTGACGAGTGGGAAGCGGAGTATGACTTAGATCCCAACAACCCCGCCGATGCCGCGCTGGATGCCGACAATGACACGCTGACCAACCTCCAGGAATACCAGCGGGGCACTAATCCACGTCTGGCCGACAGCGATGGCGACGGCCTTTCCGACGCCGTGGAAACGGCCACCGGAGAATGGGTGAGCGCCACGGACACGGGCACGTCTCCTTTCAATCCCGACAGCGATGGGGACGGGCTGCTCGACGGCCTGGAGAATCCCGATTTGCCCTCCACCGGCCTTTCCCAACCGGGCAGCGACCCCAACCAAGCGGACACCGACGAGGATGGCTGGGACGATGCGACCGAAGCGGCGTTCGGCTCCGATCCCAAGGTCGCGGCCAGTGTGCCCACGCTGGAGGAAGGGCTGAAGCTGCTCGCGTATTGGCCGTTGGACGATGCGTCTCAACCCACGGTGGCCAAGGAGGTCGTCCGAGGGTTGAATGGGGCGATGGAGGGGGGCGCGGCTTACACCGAAGACGGTGGCGGCCACAGCGGCGAGGCCGGAGACCGGGCCGTCGATTTCGGCACGACCCAACCCGGCTCCACCATCCGGGTGCTGACGGGCCGATTCCTCAATCTCACCTCGACGGAGGATCAGATCACCATTTCCTTCTGGCAGAAATTGCATGAGGTCGCCAACAGCTGGCCCTTCTCGGCCCAATTTGTCCCGCCGGGCGGAGGCGACACGCGCGGCCTCGGCGCGCACGCGACGTGGAGCAATGGCAATTTTTACTGGGACACCGCTGGCTGCTGCGAAGAATCCCTGCAGCGGGTGTGGGGGCCGAACCCCGGCGCGGACCTGCTGGAATGGCATCACCTCCTGTATCTGAAGAATGGCGAACTCAAACAAATCTGGCTGGACGGCGAATTGATCATCGAGGGATTCAATTCCCATCTGTTGCCGGATACCTTCACCACGCTCTTCATCGGCTCGTCCAACAATGGCGCGGAAAACACGCTCGGGATCATCGACGACTTCGCCTTGTTCGGCTCCGCCCTTGATGAAGACGCCATCCAGCAACTGGCCAGCGGTGTCTCGCCGCTGGCATTGGGATCGCCGCCGGTGACACCGGTCACTTTTGCCATCACTCAAGTGACTTTCACGGACGGCACGCTGGCGCTCACCTGGGATTCGACGGCCGGCTCCACCTATGTGGTCGAGCGCAGTGAGGCGCTCGCGGCCACCGGCTGGGCTGACATCGCCACGCTCACCGCCACCGCCACCAGCACGACGTGGACGGATACGGTGGCCCCGCTGCCCGCCACGAAAACCCAGTATTTCTACCGCGTGCGACAAAACCCATGACCCTCTCCGCTCCCGGCCTGCCCCGTTGATGGGCGGGTCGGTTTCTTCGGGCGGGCCGTGCTTTGGACTGGCCCGCGGGGATCGCATGGCGATGATCATCCTGATGAAGACCGCCCATCTTCTGGCGTTGGCGTTGGCCGTTGGAGCGGCGGTGGAACTCTCCGCCCAATCCAATCTTGCCCTCGGCAAACCGGTGACCGCCTCCGGTCCGTTGTGGCCGGGGTTTCCGGCGTCGTTTCTCACCGACGGACGGCCGGAAACCTTCACGCATCCGAATACCGGCGTCAACACGCTGGGGTTTTCCTATCTTATCGACCTCGGTGTCACGGTGGAGGTGGGTCGGATCGTGCTCACCGGGCGCGGCGACGGCTGCTGCGTGGAGCGTCTGCGCCGGTATCGCGTGGAAGTGCTGGCCGCGGAAGGCAACGCGCCCGGCACCGTGAATTGGAGCGGCGACTTGCGCATGAACGGCTCGTTCCCCGGCGTGGGTGGCAGCGACACGGTGCGCGCGGAAGATGGCGAGGGAGCATTCGCCGGGCGTTTCGTGCGGGTCAGCAGTCTGAGCAACGAAGCCCATAATCCACAGATCGCGGAGGTGGAGGTGTATGCGGTGCCGGGACCGGGCATCCGTTATTTTTTGGCCACCGCGGGCAACCTCACGGCGACGGGTCAGGCCGGGCTGCCCGCGTCCACCACGCTGTCCTGGGACGTGGAGAACGCGGAGAGCATCGAAATTTCGCCCGGCGTCGGTCTCCTGCCGGATTCTGTGGGAAGCGTGACGGTGGCGCCCTCCACGCGGACGACCTACACGCTGACCGCCACGCGCGGGACGGTGCAACAACGCGCCGAGGTGGTGATCGGCGTGGACGACCCGTGGACACCGCCGGTCCTCACCGAGATCGTCGCGGACAACGGCTCGCTGGAGGACGAGGACGGCGACCGGCCCGACTGGATCGAGCTGCACAATCCCAATCCCTATTCGCTGAATCTGGCCGGCGCCACGTTGAGCGACCGCGCCGACGATCCCGTCCCGTGGGTGAGCGGTCCGGTGATGATCCCGCCCGGCGGGTATCTCGTGGTCTTCGCCTCCGGCAAAAACAAGACATCGCCGGCCACCGCACCGCACACGAGCTTTTCCTTGTCACAGAGCGGCGAATATCTCGGGCTGCGCGGGCCGGATGGCGTGCTGTGGGATGAATGCGCGCCCTTTCCCTCGCTGAAAACCGATGTGAGCTACGGGCGCGCCGGCGATGGCACATGGAAGTATTTCTCTCCGCCCACACCCGGCGCGGCCAATCCCGCCACCGGCGCGAGCCGGCTGGTCGAGGACGTGGTTTTCGACGTGCCGCGGGGGATTTATCAGACGCCGCAAACCGTGGCCCTGCATGGCGCGACGGTCGGGGCGGAAATCCGCTACACCCTCGATGGCTCGGAACCCACCGCCACCACCGGGCTGGTTTATGCCGCGCCGCTGGCGGTTTCCTCCACGCTGGTGGTGCGGGCGGCGGCTTTCGCGCCCGATGCCATTCCCTCCGCAGTGCGGACGCATACCTATCTGTTTCCGCAGCAAGTGATCGGCAGCGGATCGTTACGCGCGTCCATCGTCAACCACGCGACCTACGGCCCGCAACTGCCGGCGGCGCTCACCGACGTGCCGAGTGTTTCCCTCGTGCTGCCCGCGCTCGACGCGATCAATGACGACACCGAGGTGGTCACGTCGATCGAGTTTCTCGATCCGGCGGCCGATCCCCTAGCGGAAACGCCAGTGGCGCGCGCGGGGGTGAAGCGGTTCGGCGGCGCTTACACGGACTTCGCCAAAAAGAGCTTCCGCTTGGCGTTCCGCGGCCGTTACGGCGA
>CAZQUC010000283.1:0-5880 GCA_964596095.1 uncultured Enterobacteriaceae bacterium | reverse complement strand
GGCGACATGTCGCCCCGATCCAAAGCGTGGTCATGCCCACGCACTCCAAATCGTCACGCCCGGCGGCGGCGGCGCAGGCCCATCGCGATCCCGCCCAAGGCCAGCGCCACGGCGGTCGGCTCGGGAATCGCCGCCACCTGGTTGGTAAGCCCGTAGAGGTGGAAGCTGCCGCTGTCCGCCGCTCCATTGTCCGGGACGGCGGCGGTGATCGTCAGCTCGCTGGCCTGGGCCGTATAGTTGTAGTTGACGTAATAGGCGTGGTGATCGTTGCCCGTGCCCAACACCGTGCCCGGACGGTCCTCCAACCCGGCGAAGGCATTCACTTCCGCGCCATGCGTCACGGTGAAGGCGATGGGCCGGCCGCTTCCTTCGGTATCCCACAGGCGGATGTAAAGTCGCAGGTCATACGTTGTGCCGGCCACCAGCCCGGAAAGGGCGAAGGTTTGCGACGCTCCCGGTCCCGCTCCCTGCGGCGCATAGGTGAAGTTGTTCAGCAACGAGACAAGACCGGGCCCGGTCACTCCGCCGGTCGCCGGCAGCCAATCCCCGGGATTGTTGGTGCCGATCTGATCTTTGGTGGGCGAGGTCCAGGCAAAGTTGGCCGGCGCCGCGGTGGCTGTCAGCACATCGAAGACCACCCCGTTCACGGTCGCGGCCGCGCCGCCGCTGACCTTATGGGTGTAAGTGGCACTGGAACTGATGAGCGTGCTGGCATCATCGGTCAAGGGTCCGCTCACGCTGACGGTCCCGGCCAGAGCCGGATTCGATTTCACCGCCAGCAGCACGAAAGCGATTAGCAAGGATTTTCTCATACCTGGAGAAACTGTCACACGTTTTTTCGTCGCGCAATCATAAATTTTCATTGCCAGATCAATGAAGATTAGGTTAAAACGAACATGTTTATTTTAGCAATCTCGGATGACGAACGTCCAAACAGCAGGCGGAGCGGCGTCCGGATTCTCCCCTTGGCGCGTCTGGTCCGCCGGTGCCCGCCGCGTTCGTTGTTTCAGGATGTCCTTTTTTATCATCCACTTGCGGCGATTTCTGTTGCCGGGGCACCGGGCGTTCCGAGGCAGGCGCAGGATCACGGCGCAAGAGGCGAAATATCAAGAAAATCCGTCAATTCGGTATATTTAAGGATTTTTTTAATAAAAAGAATAATTTCCATATTGACATTCCCCTCCACGTTGCTATAATATTCATAATTGTTAAAGAAACCGGGCGGAAGTGACGAGAAATCACCTCCGCCTCACACCACGCAACACATTTTACTTCATTGACCCATGGAAGACGTGAATGACCAAACGATGCTCGGGCAGCGGATCGCGCTGCTCTCGCAGCAGCCCGGAGTCAGCGACTTTTATATCACGCCGTGGGAGCCGTTGTCCTTCAAGCACAACGGGCATCTGTGCTACGATTCGTTCGTCTATCAGCCGTCGCAGGCCTTCGAGGTCAAGCCCGGTTATGTGGATTACGCCGTGTCCTTCAACGGCCGTCGCTACCGGGTCAACCGCCTGGCGACCCGCGGACGGTTGCGCTGGGTGATGCGCTTGCTGCCGAACAAGATCCCTTCCCCGCCGGACATCGGCGTGCCGCCCGGCGCGATCAAGGCGATCATGGAAGCGAAGAACGGCCTCTTCCTCATTTGCGGCCCGACCGGCAGCGGGAAGAGCACGACCATCGCCTCGATCCTGAAATACCGCGCGGAGCGCAAGCGGGAGCACTTGGTGACCTTTGAAGACCCGATTGAGTTTCTCTATCCCGACACGCTGCCCACCTTGGTTACGCAACGGGAAATGGGCGAGGATGAGAACAACTTCGCGGAAGCGCTGCGGGCCTCGCTGCGGCAGGCGCCGGATGTGATCCTCGTCGGGGAAGTGCGGGACGGCGAAACGGCGGAGATCGCCATGCAGGCCGCGGAGACCGGCCACGTTGTGGTCGCCACCCTGCACACCAACTCCGCGGCGCAAACCGTCTCGCGTTTTCTCAAACTCATCCCGGCCGAGCGTGCGGATTCCGCGCAGGAAACCCTCGCCGACATCTGCCGCATGATCCTTTGCCAGCGCCTGCTGGCCGATCCGGTGCAGAACAAACGCTTCGCCATCCATGAGCTGCTGCTGCAATACGATTCCGTCTCCAACCTCATCCGCCTCGGCCAGTTCAAGAAACTCGACCAGGAGATCGAAACCGGCTGGAAACGCGGCCTGCTGAGCTGGCAGCGCAGCCTGGAGCAACGCGTCGCCGAAGGCTACCACCCGCCGGTCGCCGCCACGGAGCAAACGGGCTACACCCAGAGCGAGGTGGACGAATACCTGGCGAACTGCTCCACGCCGCTGCCGCCGCCCACGCACGTCCTCGCCGCCACCGCGCCTGCCCCCGCCGGCGCCCGCGCCCAGACCCCTGTCCCCGCGCCGCCGCCCCTGCCGGGCCGCGCCTGATCCTTTCGCCTTCCATCCACACACCACCCTGCATTCTCATTCCAGCCTGCACCACTTATGAAGTTACAAGACATCGTCAACGTGATGAAGTTCGAGTCCTTTCATCCCGAACCGGATGACAGCTCGGCGCCATGGCGGAAACGCTTTCCGAAGAAACGCACCCTGCTGCTGAACATCAGCCGCCGGCGCACGACGTGGCGCGCCATGGCGAAGGACGGCAGCCTCGGCGAAGTCTTCACCCGCGAGGGGGAATTCAAGGACCTCGCGGCCGAGCTGGCGGGCGAATGGAAAGAGCAGACGGACGGCGGCTGGTGCGCCGTGTCGGTCAACAGCCGCTACGTCATCAGCCTCGAAGTCAATCTTTCCCGCCGCAAGGGGCTGGAAGGCCTGCTGCGCTCCAACCCCAAGGCGGTGCTGGGCGCGAAGGCCGAGCGCGGCAAGCGCTACTCGCTGCTGCATAACAACGAAAGCAACACCAGCCTGCTCCTCGCCACCGAGGAGGACGCCATCGTCAAGACCGAGGCCGCCCTGCGCGAGCATGGCCTGAGCGCCGGCCGCATCGCCATCGGCACTTACGCGCTGCTGCTCGAACTCGCCGACCAGGTGCAGGAGGCGCGCCGCGTGCATCTCGCGAAGAATCCCGACGCCAAAACCGGCACCATCGTGATGGCGGCCTTGTGCGACGGCTCGCTCGCCGCCCTCACCCAGGAGGACGAGCAATGGACCAAGCTGCGCTCCCGCACCGATCTCTACACCGACGACCCCGCGCCCGCGCTCGACCTCCTGCTCCCGATGATCGAGGAAGCCGGCCCTGAAGCGCAGGTCCTGCTCATGACCGACACGTCCCGGCCCGAATTCGCCGAGCAACTGGCCGCCCGCGTGCCCGAGGTCCGCATCAGCGATGTCACCGTCCCGGCCCAGCTCTGGAAGCTATTGGGCGATCTGTAACCTCCGTCCGCCATCTTTGTTTCACGACCACTTTCAACACCTATCCTTGTTATGGACACGAATACCCGCCGGCTTTGCCACGACCTCAAGACCGAGCGCCCCGACATCGGCCGCCCGCTCCCCGGAATCCTGCGCCTGCTCCCGCTCGGCTTTTACGCCGCGGTGCTGGCCTCCATCTGCCTGACCGCCCTGCTCGCCTGGCAAACCGGCCGCGCCCGCGTGGCCCGCGACGAGGCCCGCGCCGAAGAGACGACGTTCAAGAGCCAGGGCGCCTCCCTCACGGCCGAGATCACCCAGATCACCACGGAAACCAAGAAGGCCGAGGATGTCAAAAAGTGGGTGGTCGGCAGCGAGCCGGTGCAGGAAGTGGTGGTGTCCGTGCTGCGCAGCATGAGGCCCACCTCCTCTGTGGGCGATCTCGCGCTGGTGCGTGACAAGGACGACCCGCGCAAATTCAGCTTCAATCTCGTGATCGGCGCGGGCGGCCCCGGCCAGCTCGATGAGACCATGGGCCGCCTCGCCGGGGAATTCGGCTTCCGCCCCTACTTCGCCAGCCAGAAGCAGGAGAAAGCCGGGGAAATCGCCTACAGCGCCACCCTCATCAAGCAGGAGCGCTCTGCCGAAGACACGAAGAAACAAGCCACCGCGCCGCCGCCGGCCGACGCGCCCATCGCCCGCCAATAATCAGCCATATCCACACCCAGCCACCCGCCATGAACAACAAACATCTCGCTTGTGTGCTGATCGCCGCGTCGATCTTCCTGCAGCTATACGCCATCTTTTTCGTCAACCAAAAGGCCAACACCATGAAGCAACAGGCCGACGAGGCGCGCACCGCCGCCGAGGCCGCGCGCCAGGTGGTCAACACCACCACCATCCGCCTCACCGGCCTGAGATCCCAGACCGACTCGTTGCGAAAATACCTCGCCCTCTGGGCGCCCTACATGGAGCAAAGCGCCGACGAGGAGCGCGGGCAGGCCATGATCGACGACGTCATCCGCCGCAGCCGCGTCCAATTGATCAACGGCAAGTATGATCCGGTGCAAAACCCCGGCAACACCTACGTCACGAAGACCATCCGCGCCGAGCTGCTCTTCGAGGACGACTATCACAAGAGCCTGCAATGGCTCGGCGAACTCGAGCGCTCCTTGCCCGCTTCCCGCATTTCCAAATGCCGGCTGAGCAAAGGCACCAACGCCAACGACATCAAAATGGAGCTGACCGTCGAACTGCCGATCGCCGCCACCGCCGCTCCGAAAGCCTGATCCATCAACCCGCACCCTTTTCCGCGCATGAAACCATTGTTCCACACACCCCTCGCCGGGTTGCTGCTTGTCACTTCTTCCTGGTCCGTCGCGGCCGCCACCGGCCCGCACGATCTCCTCGCGACCGTCGGCCCGCTGCCGAGCCAGCGGAGCGGCCAGACCATTTCCCCGCAGGAATTGAACCCGTTCTCCACCAGGTCCAAAACCGTCGCGGCCGCCGCCAAGGGCCCCGAAGAGGAGACCCAGGAAAGCAAGATCCGCAAGATCCTCGGCGCGCTCGGCGTGAGCGGCGTGCGCCTCGACGGCGCCGGCCGGCGCATGGCCCTGGTCGGGGATATCATCCTCCGCGAAGGCACGCGCGTGGTGCCGGTGCTGCCCGAGCAAACGGAAACACTCGTCGTGTCGAAGATCGCGCCGGACAAAGTCGAACTCGTCTTCGTGGAGACGAAAGAGGCGACCCTGCCGCGGACCATCACGCTCCGCGTCAACCGGCAGGCCCAGGTCGCCCAATTGCTGAGCGGGCAGGCCCGCGCCGGTCGTGAAATGTATGTGGCCACTGCCACCCGCGCGGCCCAGGCCGGGCAAGCCGCCGCGCAGGCCGCGGCCGGCGTCGCCGCCGCCGCCGCGGTCGAACCCGTCGCGCCGGAAGCCTGGGCCGACAGCCCGCCGCCCGCCATGCCGGTGGCCGTCGTGCCCGGCCCGCTGCCCCCGGTGGTGGAGACCCTGGAGCGCCCGGCCCCCGCCGGCGGCTCGCCCGCCACGGAGGGCATCACCGAACCAGTGGCGCCGCCGCCGAGCCGTCCCCATCGCTTCGGGGGCGAGCCGCCGGAGTCCGCCCCTTCGCCTTCGCCCGATCCTGAAGTCCGGTAACCGCCTCCGGCCCGGCTCCCATTCCCGCCATCATCCTTCATGCACCCGCTGCCATCTCACCAACGTCGCGCCCGCGCGCGCGGCTTTTCCCTGATCGAAATGGTCTTTGTTTCGATCGTGAGTGTCGGCGTGTTCGGCACGGGTGTGCTCACCTACCGCGCGCTCGCCGCCCAGCGCACCGCGGCCAGTTCCTTTTCGGAGGTCAACGTGGGAGTGGCCAATTTGCAGAATTTCTATCCGGGCGTGGAGGAGGATGATCCGCCCACCCGCAACGTCTGGTTCGCGCCCAACAACGGCCGGGCTATCCGCGCGCAGGAAATGCGCGCCGTGTTCTTCGACGACGTGAATGCGGCCACCGG
>CAZQUC010000282.1:4268-5904 GCA_964596095.1 uncultured Enterobacteriaceae bacterium | reverse complement strand
TCCACGATCCACGCGTCGTAGAGGTCGTCGAGAAGAGCGCGCGCCGTGGCGGTGGAGAGACCGTTGGTCTTCAACACCAGCCGCGCGGATTCCGGCAATGCAGCGGCCAGTTCGATCAGCCACGGAAGATACAGGGTGGGCTCGCCGCCGAGCACGAGCACGCTTTTTACCTCGCCGCGCACCAAGGCGGCCGTGGCGCGATCCGCCAGCGCCGACACGCTCCAGGCGTGCCCGCGTTGCGGATGCCAGCTTTCCTCGCCGGTCAGACAAAACGCGCAGCGCATGTTGCAGCCGGAGAGCGCGATGGCGAAGGCGGGGATGATTTCCAACTCGTCCCCCACTTCCACCTGCGCGGAGAAGACCCGTGGCTCCGCGACCGCGCCGCAGCGTCCCGCCGGACCGGCGAGGCGGTCCACCGCGCAACGATGCGCGCAGATTTCGCACGAGGCGAGCGCCGCCTCCGCGCGTTCCAGCCGCGCCGCGGCCAGAAGCGCGCGCCGGCCTCGCGTGGCCTGTGGCGGCTCGGGATGTGTCAACGTCGCAGCCATCGTTTCCACCAGGGCATCGAGGCGGGTGAAGGAGGGGGTTCGCCGGCGAAGGAGCGTCGCACCCGCTCGCCGACTTCCGGCGGAACGGGCATGTGCGCGGCATCATGCCGGAGCAGGGATTCCACGGAATCAAAGGCTAGGCCGGTCTCCTGCCGCGCGTGCGAGGCGTGGAGCGTTTCCTCGGCCGTTTCCTCCCGCGAATGATGGATCAACCGCTTTTTCATGGCTCAGGTCATTTGGTGAAAATGCGCCGCGAAGGCCTTGCGGGCGCGATACAATTTGCCCCGCACCGCGTCCGCGCTCTGGTCGGTGAGGGTGGCGATCTGCTCGTAGCTCAGTTCTTCATCGGCGACGAGCAGCAGGAGCAGCCGGTATTCATCCGGCAAGGCGTCCAGTGTCCGCTGGATGTGCCGCCCGAGATCCCGCGCCTCGGCCACGCGCAGCGGCGTCGAGGGGTCCACCGTCGCGCCTTCGGCGAAGGTGCCATCTTCCGTCAGCGACACATGCCGTTGATGCCACGTCGAGCGCAGGTTCTTGCAGTGGTTGATGGTGATGCGGTAGAGCCACGTGCGCACGTCCGCCTCGTGGCGGAAGCCGTCCCGATGGCGATAGGCTTTGAGAAAGACATCGTGCGTTGCGTCTTCGGCCTTCGCGGCCTCGCCCAACCAGCGCAAGGCCAGATAATACACCGCCTTGGCGTGGGCTTCGTAGAGCGCGGCGAAATCGAGCGCCGGCGGCGAAGCCGGTTTCGCCCTCACGGCTTCCGGGGCCGCGGGCAGCAAGGCCGGATCTGGCGGACTGGCGCTCATCCCCATATTTGACCACGCGGGGCGAAAATCGTCACGCGTTTTGCGAAAACCAGGCGGAGAGAAGGGTGGACGAGCGTCCCCGAGCGTCCCGTGCCGCGGCCGCCGCACGGCTATTCGGACGGTGCGGAGATCGCCGGAAAACACCCGCGCAGCGAGGGATAATGGATGCGCAGGGAAGGATTGGCGCGCGGCCATCCCGGTTCGCCTTTTAGCACGAAGCCTCCGCCGCATTCAGCACGAGGCCGCCGGCAAAATGGCTGGCCTCGCTGCGATTGCCGG
>CAZQUC010000282.1:0-4168 GCA_964596095.1 uncultured Enterobacteriaceae bacterium | reverse complement strand
CGGTGTTTCGGTCTCGGGCATGGCTTTTCCATTCTAAAGGAAAAGAGGGCCGAAAGCAACCGCGCCCTCGTCCGGCCCTCGCGCTTGGAGGGCGTCGGACGCGCGGCTCCAGCGTCCTGACGCTGGACAAGGTTTTCCGCTTGCGGTAACGAAGTCGCCTTGCGCACGCCCCGCATCGTTACCCAAAAAAAGCCATGCCATCGATCACTTTGCTCCGCATCCTGAGCGTGCTGCTCGCCGGATCGTGGGTTGCGCCCCTTGCCGGCGCAGAGGCCACCGAACCTGCCGAATCAAAACCGCGACCGAACCTCCTCGTCATCATGAGCGATGACATGGGATTCTCCGATCTCGGCTGCTACGGGTCGGAAATCGCCACGCCGAATCTCGACGCGCTGGCGGCGAACGGGCTGCGGTTCACCCAGTTCTACAACACGGCGCGCTGCTGTCCCACGCGGGCCGCGCTGCTGACCGGCCTGTATCCGCACCAGGCCGGCATCGGGCACATGATGCAGGATCGCGGGCATGATGGCTATCGCGGCGACCTGAACCGGAACTCCGTGACCATCGCCGAAACCCTGCGCCCGGCGGGCTACCGCACTTACGCGACAGGCAAGTGGCACGTCACCAAGGCCGTCAATGCCACCACCGACG
Organism: uncultured Enterobacteriaceae bacterium; assembly: GCA_964596095.1. Lineage (GTDB taxonomy): Bacteria > Verrucomicrobiota > Verrucomicrobiia > Verrucomicrobiales > V1-33 > CAJBME01. The sequence continues at coordinate 3,517 of CAZQUC010000282.1, read as the reverse complement.
CGGAGAAACACAATTGGCCGCTCCAGCGGGGCTTCGATCGCTTCTACGGCACGATCAGCGGCGCGGGAAATTTCTGGGATCCGCAACATCTGACCCGCGACAACACGAAGATCAGTCCCTTCGCCGATCCGGAATACCAGCCGTCCGAGCCGTATTATTACACGGACGCGATTTCGGACCAGGCGGCGCGGTTCGTGCGCGAGCATCACGCGGCCCAAGGCCAAGCGCCGTTCTTTCTTTACGTCGCCTACACCGCCGCGCATTGGCCGATGCACGCCCGTGAGAGCGACATCGCCAAATACAAAGGCCGCTATGCCGCGGGCTACGACGCCATCCGCCGCGAGCGTTACGAGCGGCAGGTGGCGCTCGGCCTCGTCAGCCGCGAGGCGAGCACGGTGACGCCGACGCCGGCCGGCGAACGCGACACGCCGGATTGGGAATGGGACCAGCGGAACATGGAAGTCTTCGCGGCGATGATCGACCGCATGGATCAGGGCATCGGGCGGCTGGTGGCGGCCTTGCGGGAGACCGGGCAATTCGACAACACGCTCATCTGTTTCCTCCAGGACAACGGCGGGTGCGCGGAAAACCTGGGCCGCCAGGGTGTGGGGGAACCGCGCCCTGAACAGCCCACGCTGCCGGTCATTCCTAACGAGGCGACACGCTCCGATTATCCGGCCAAGCAAACCCGTGATGGATACCCGGTCCGCCAAGGCAAGGGGGTGATGGCGGGTCCAACCGACACATGGATCGGCTACGGCGAAGCCTGGGCCGCGGTCTCGAACACGCCATTCCGCGAATACAAGCATTGGGTGCATGAAGGCGGCATTTCCACGCCGCTCATCGTGCATTGGCCGCGTGGGCTGGCCGCCGGGCGCGAAGGCAAACTCGAACCCACGCCCGGCCACCTCATCGACATCATGGCGACCTGCGTGGACCTCGGCGGAGCGACTTACCCGAAGGAAAAAGACGGCCATGCCATCAAGCCGCTGCCAGGGCGCAGTCTCGCGCCGTTGTTCGCGGCTTCGCCGGAGCCCCCGCCCGCCCGGAAGCTGTTCTGGGAACACGAAGGCAACCGCGCCGTGCGCGATGGCGAGTGGAAGCTCGTGGCCAAGGAAGACCAACCGTGGGAACTCTACCACCTTGCCGCCGACCGCAGCGAGCAACACAACCTCGCCGATGCCCACCCGGAGCGAGTGCGGGAATTGGCCGCCCACTGGCAAGCCTACGCCGCCGCCAGCGACGTGCTGCCGCTCGGCACGTGGCGCGCCGATGCGGACGCCCGGTCCACCGCGAAACATTTCACCCTTCGGGCCGGCGACCGGCTCGCCCGCGTCCAAGCGCCCGACATCGCCAGCCGGCCGTTCACCATCGAGGCCGCTTTCACCGCGCCCGCCGACGCGTCCGGCGTCGTGCTCGCGCACGGCGGGACGCGCCACGGCTATGCGTTGTATGTCGCGGAGGGACGCCTGCATTTCGTGGCCCGCCGCGATGGAGAGACCACCACCGTCAGCCAGCCGTTGGCCACGGGCGCGCGCACCGCCGTGGCGGCGCTGGATGCCAAAGGACGGCTCTCGTTGAAACTCGACGATCAGTCCGAGACCACCACCTCCGCGCCCGGCGCCTTGCTCTCGATGCCGGCGGATCCCCTCGAAATCGGCCGCGACGGGCAGGGCCGGGTCGGCCCTTACGGAGCCAAAAACGCCTTCACCGGCGAGGTGACGCGCCTCACCATCGACCTCGGTGACAAGGTGAAGTGAGCGCGCTGAGCCCAATTCCCTCCCGCTCCCTCGGGGCGACGGCGGGAACCGTGGCGAAACTGCTCTCTGCGACTTCCGTTCACGAATTGGAAGTCGAGCCATCCCTAGGATAACGGTTGACAAAATTGAGGGTATTGACAATTTTGGGGGTCATGAGTCGGCTGACCATCGAAATCGACCCGGAGCAGCACCGCCAAATCAAAACCTTGGCGACCTTCGCCGGGATGACCATCAAGGACTTCATCCTGTCCAAAACCCTCGCTCCCCAGCGTGAGGAGCAGGACGATGCCACGGACCGGCTGTTGGGAACGCCCCGAAATGCGGCCCGGCTGCGGGAAGCCCTGGCGACTCCGGCCTCCGAGCATCGCCTCTTTGAATCCATGGAGGACCTTAAGGATGCGCTTGGAATTTAAGCCGCAAGCCTTCGAAGACCTCCAATATCGGGTGCAAACAAACGCGAAATTGGCGAAGCGGTTGCTGCGGCTGATCGAGGAAACCCGGCGTGATCCCTTTGGCGGCACGGGCAAGCCGGAGCCACTTCGCGGAGAGCTTTCCGGCTGGTGGTCAACGCGCATCGACCAGGAACACCGACTGGTTTATCAAGTGGAGGGCGATCGCCTGATCATTGCCCAAGCCCGAGGGCACTACGACGGTGGAACATAAAGAAATAAGCGGCCTCCAACACCCCGCTTCCGGCTGTCGGCAAGATGAGCCGACGTCACGGGATGACATTCACGCCGCGCAGGCCGAAGAGCGGGGCGGCGGCAAGGAGGTGTTTGTCATTGGAGTGGACTTCGGCAAAGCCATTTTCCGCGGCGGTGGCGAGGTGCAGGGCGTCGGCGGCGCGCAGGTAGGTGGTCGGTGGGGCGCTGGCGAAGACGGTTTCGACGCGATCGAGGATGGCGTCGGTGAGGGGCAGCAGGCGAATATTGCCGAGCGTGCAGTCGGTGTTGAACTGGGTGATGAGCCGTTGGTAATCAGCCGGCGTGGCGACTCCTTCACGCACTTTGCGAAAGGCGGCGGAGGCAAACTCCGCTCGACCGTGATGGGCTGATCGGATTTCCTCCCACGCAGCCGCATGGGTGCGGACTTCGTGGCTGCCGTGCTCAATGATCAGGAGTTTCAGCAAGTAGGTCGTGTCGTAATACACGAAACTCATCGCGCGTCACGTTCTTCGGACAAGCCGATGGTGGAATCGGTTCCCCCGCTGAAGGCCCCGGCTTTCATCATGGCCTCGTATTCCGGCAACAGTTTCCGGTCGGCCCAAGTGGTGCGCGCGGGACGGCTTTCCGGAGCGGCTTTTTCTTCGGCGGCGACGGCGGTTTCGAGCAGGTGGATGGTTTCCTGCATGAGGGAACGGCGGTGCGCGGCGGCGATGCGCTGGAGCCGCGCGCGCAGTTCCTCGGGAAAAGATTCGATGATCAGCGAGGGCATAGTGGTGAAACGAATAGCATCAAGAAGGCATGGAGGCAATTGAAAGGTGAAAACGCCCGATCGGCGAAGGCCACCCTCGGATTTGGGCCCGGAACGAACAAAACATTGCCGCCGCCGTCGCCGCTCGGAAACGCGCAGCGGGACGGGCAGCTTCCCGTGCGCGTAGCGGAGGGCTTCCAGCCCATCCGCAAAGAACGTGACAGCAAGGAACACGCTCCATTTCCCAATAACCTTCGCACGAGATTTCCCAGGCGTGGTTGCTTCCGCCGCCACGGGCTCTCTGCTAATGACGCCCTATCCCCGGTGTCGGTGGACGGGACGCC
>CAZQUC010000281.1:0-5908 GCA_964596095.1 uncultured Enterobacteriaceae bacterium | reverse complement strand
CGCCGCCCTCGCCAAGCACTATCTGCCCGACGACGAGACCAGCAAAGCCGCCGTCATCGTGGCCACCACCAAACTCATCGGCACGGGCCAGAATGAAGTGATCAAATTCACCGCTCCGAACGAGCCGGGAGATTATCCGTATGTCTGCACGTTCCCCGGCCATCGCTTCCTCATGAAGGGCGTGATGAAGGTGGAGAAATAAGAAAGACGCGGTCTCGCCTGGAAGTTGTGCGCCAGAGGCGGCGGGTCGTTTTGGAGTGCGGACGGCTTGCCTCCGCTCTGGGAGTGGAGAGTGGGCTTGCCCTTCGGGGCGGGGAGCGGCGGGGCGGGGAGAGAGGCCGTTTGAAAAACACCCCACCTCACCGGCAAGCCGGTGAACCGAAAAGCGGGGGCAAGCCCCCGCACTCCAAAGACGCTTCCGAAGTTGTGTCCCGGTCGTTCCTCCTTACGTTGCGGTCGTTGCGCCGTCCCGCCTCCTGCCCGATCTTTTATGAAGCACACCACCATCGCGCTGCTGTTTTCGTTGACCCTGGCCGCCCTCGCCGCCACGGCGGAAGAGACGGTGGGGGCGGCGAAAACGGAAACCGGCTCCACGGCTCCCGAGGAGGCCAAGGAAACCGACGACACCAAGGTCGTCATCGAGACCAACGGCATCGCCTTCAAAAAAGACGATCCGTCCACGCCGGGACCACTGACCTTCACCGTGAAGGCCGGTGCCAAGGTGGCCATCCTCTACAAACTCGGCGCGGCCGATTCGCTCCAGCACAATCTGGTGATCCTGAAACCCGACACCGACAAGGCGTATGAGACCGCGGTGCTCAAGCTCATCACCGCAGACATCGCCAAAGCGATGGAATTGATCTACCTGCCCGACGACGCGACCAGCAAGGCCGCCGTGGTGGCCGCTTCCACCAAGCTCATCGGCCTGGGCGTGCGCAACGAAGTGATCCGCTTCACCGCGCCAGCCGAGCCGGGCGACTACCCCGTGCTCTGCACCTTCATCGGCCACAGCGCGGTGATGCGCGGCGTGATGAAAGTCGAGAAATAACCCGCGCCCTTCACGGCGTCACCAGCGCCGAATCCGCGGCGGCCGGCGCCCGCTTCCGGCCGACGGCGCAGACGCGATCGGCCAGTTTTTCCCAAGCCTCGTGGCCGCGCAGGATTTCGATTTCCACGCGAAGGTAGAAGACCGGGATGTCCGTGTAGGGCAGCGGCGGGAAGCGCACGAAGTCCTTTTCCGTGGTCACCACCAGATCGCAGTCGCGGCGCTCGCAGTGCTCGATGAAGCCATAAACTTCGTCCTCGCTGAATCGGTGATGATCCGCGAACCGGCGCGTGGTGTCGATGGTCGCGCCGAGATCGCGCAGGCCGCTCTCGAAACTCTCCGGCACCGCGATCCCGCTGAGCGCGCCGACGTATTTGCCTTGCAGCAGGCCGAGCGGTTTTTTCTGCCGCGTCACCGCATTGACGAGATGCTGCGGCGCGTGACGGCACTCGATGATTTCCGCCACGCGATTGTAACGGCGCAGGCGCGCGATGAGGTCGGCGTTGTCCGAGCCGTCGCATTTGGTGATGACGATGTAACTGGCACGACGTAGGTTTTTGTGCGGCTCCCGCAGCGTGCCTCGCGGCAGCAGATGCTCATTACCGAAGGGCGCCGTGCGGTCGATGAGCACGATGTCGAGCCGGTGGCGGAGCTTGAGGTATTGCAGGCCGTCATCCAGCACCAGCGTGTCCGCGCCCAGCTCACGAATGGCGTGCAGCCCGCCTTTGACGCGGTTTTTATCCACCACCACCGCGACGCCCGGCAGGTTTTTCGCGAGCATGAACGGCTCGTCGCCGGCCAGGCGCGAGTCCAGCAGCACGGCCTCGCCATTGGACACCACGCGCGGCGGCGGCTGGGGCAGGCGGCGGCCCTGGAGCTTCGCGCCGATCCGCTGGCGCAGGGAAAATTTCCGCTTTCGCACCCGCGCGCTCTTGTAGCCGCGGCTGAGGATCGCCACCTGCCGCCCGCGATCCCGCAGCGACCGCGCGAGCAATTCCACCACCGGTGTCTTCCCCGTGCCGCCCACGGTCAGATTGCCGATGGAAATGACGAGCGTGCCGAGATGGTGATCCTTGAGCCACACCCGGTTCCGGAACAGCAAATGCCTGCACCACACCGCGACGCGAAAGAGCAGGGAAAGCAGCCACAGCGTCAGCCGCAGCAGCGCGGCTTTCGCGCCCCGGCGGCGCTCCAAGATAACCTCGATGGCATACTGCTCGAGTTCTTCGACCGCCTCTTTGAAGGCGCTGGCTTCATGCGGCGATGCCATGCAAGGGACACCATGCCCCGCCGGTGGCGCGATGCAACGCCCCGATGCGCCCCGCGTCCATACGGTCCATGCCGCACGCCGCGCGGCCTCACCGCGGCCGTTTGGCGACCGCGATGCTGGTGAGCAGCGCGCCCACCAGCACCCCGGCGCCAAAGGTGACCACCGCCGTGCGCAACGGATCATCCGCCGCGTAATGCTCCAAACGATCGAAATCGCGGCGAACGTCGTTGCGCAAAGACTTGGCGGCCTTTTGCGCGGAATGCGCCAACTCGCGCCCTTTGACCACCGGTTGGTGCAGCGTGTCGTTGGCATACTCGCGCAACTCGTCCAGAGACTGGCGCGCCTGCTTGGCGAGGTCATGAACGGCGTCACGCGCCGAATCGAGAGTGGATGTATTTCGTGAACGGAACATAATTGCCCTGTATTACGACGCCCACCCGCCGGGTGGATGCGTCTCTCGTGTGGTGCTGGCGTGAGTATGGGTGGACGAGCGTCTCCGTGAGCTCAGCGCCGGTCTGGTCAGCTTCCGCTAACGACTCGCCGGGTCGCTTGTCCACCAAGCACTTGTCTTCAAACCGCTCAGCACGCGATTTTCATCCATGCAAATTGTGAGTCACACGTTCAATCTTTAATTTTGGAAAATGAACATCATCACTATTCAAGCAAATCCGTCTAATGTTTCGAGAATTGAGGAGAAATGAACTGGCAGGCGTCATGGCTATTCGTTCTTTGAAATGATAAATTTGAATCCAATATCGTAGCTTTCCTGATTTCTCAAATTACCGTATTTGGAATCCCAATAGCCTGATCGGATATCCACTTCGAGGCGCTGCAAGCCTTTCTCAACATCGGATTGGGTCATCAAGGCAAAATCCGACATCCCTTGTCTGACTTCCGGATCCAGATATGCTTCAGGGCAAGACCAAAAGCTAGCTCCAAACCTATCCTGAAGATCAGCGGGAAGCGGAAAGGCGACAACCCGGCTTCTACGAGACGTTACTCGCTCGATCTCAGCCGCGGTATTCTTCAATTCATTCACCGGAGAACGAAATCTCCGCCCCAATTGAGGAAAGTAGTGTGAAAGCCAGAACTGACGAAAGGCCGATGGGTCGAAGGTAAACAACACAATGGGTCCATCGCCTACAACGCGAGCCATTTCTTGAAACGCTGCAGAGCGATCTTCAAAATGATGAATTGCCAAAACTGCAATCACACCATCCACCGAATGATCAGGAAGCGGTATGCTTTCAGCACCCGCCTTAATCCATTTCACGCCTTGATGGAGCAGGCCCTGTGCTTGCATGACTTCAGAAGGTTCAAGGGCGATCATGGAGAAATCGTGGTCGGCCAACGCTCGAGAATATTTACCTGTTCCGGCACCTACATCAAGGATCGTTGCAGGGAGCGGAACCTCCAGCAGGGCAATTAGCTGGTTGGTAATCCGAGTATCTGCGAGACGAGTCTTCGCATAACCGTGCCCGATCCTGTTGTAGACAGTCATGGTGCTTTCTTTAATTTCTGGCACTAAATCCCGTTCTTTTAAACGCCGCACGTCAAGGATCAGACACCGGCGGGAGAGGACTTCGCCTCGGAAACAACCGCGTTCCGCCAGTTGCCTGCATCCGCTTGTTCGGCTCGTTTTCGGTATAAAACGTGATGTCGCAATGGGTGATTTTCCTCCAGCAAAGGGTGCATAAAATCATCGCGCGAGTCATGCGAAAATCCCAAGCGTTCCATTAACTTACGGGACCTTAAATTTGTTGCCGTAGTGAAGGAAATGAGTTGATCGAGGCATAGAGTCAAGAAAGCATATTCTGCTGCTTGTTGGGCAGCTTCGAATGCTATGTCGCATCCCCAATACTCTCGACGTAAGCGCCATCCGATCTCAACACATGGGGTAAAGTGGGCCGAAAATTTGGGTTCCGACAAGCCCGTAAACCCAGCGAATCTTCCATCCACCTGAACGGCCCATAGGCCCCATCCTCGTTGTTCAATACCCTGTCGAAACCGTTGTAAAGTTTGTCGGGATTCCTCAGCTGTCAGAGGGCGCGGAAAAAACCTCATCACTTCAACATCAGCATTCATTGAAGCAAAAGGTTCAAAATCCGAGTCGTCCCACTGGCGCAGTATAATGGCGGGCTTCATATATTTGCCGAACTGTTGATTTACCGACAAAAATATTGGGATAATGGATGACGCTGGGACTGGATATGAACCAGTATCATTTTTTGATAAAAATCAATGAAAGAGACTGTTTCCCGATCCGGCTCAGCGAGCGCCTCGCACCTTGGTCTGCACACGGCAGACATACATATCGTTGGTGAAAAAGAGCGTCGTGCCGTCGCGGCCGCCGAAGGCGCAGTTGCTGATGAACTCGCCGGTCTCCAGCCGCCCGAGCACCTCGCCTTCCGGCGTGATGATGTGCAAGCCACCGGGCGCGGTCGCCCACAGATTCCCGCGCGCATCGACCTTCAAGCCGTCGCAACTCCCCTTCATGCCCGGCTGTGACGGAGTCATATCCTTGAAAACCCGGCCCTCGCCGGTGGAGCCGTCGGGCTGGACGGGAAAGGCCATGATCAGCGTCGCGCGGCCGTCGCTCTGCGCGACGTAGAGCGTCTTCTCATCCGGCGAGAGCGCGATGCCGTTCGGACGCGTCATTTTGTCGGTGACCAGCGTGACCTCGCCCGTGCCCGCGGCGATGCGGAAGACGCCATAAAACGACAACTCGCGCGAAGGATCGTTTTCCCCCTGCGGCAGGCCGTAGGGCGGGTCGGTGAAGTAAATGTCGCCGCGCCGGGAAATCGTCAGGTCATTGGGGCTGTGGAAACGCTGGCCCTGATAATGATCGGCCAGCGTGCGCTTGCCGCCGCCGGGGGTGAGCACCGAGACCCGGCGGTCGCCATGCTCGCAGGAGACGAGCCGCCCCTGCGGATCGAGCGCCAGCCCGTTGGAGCCCGGCTCGCGTGAATACCGTCCGTGGCCCGTGTAGCCCGCCGCGGGCAGATACACGCTCAGCCCCTTGCCCTCGTCCCAGCGCCGCACGGTGTTAGAGGGGATTTCCGAAAAAAGCAGATGCCCGCCATTGGCCTCGTCCGCCGCGTCGGGCCGCCACACCGGCCCCTCGCACCAATCGAACCCCGCCGCGATCACTTCGATGACGGCGTCCGGCGCGAGCAGGTCATCCAGCCGCGGGTCGAGCCGATGGATGGTGCCCAGCTTGGGGAAATTCCGCGTGTCCCCTTTCAATGACGCGGCTGGCACCGGCGGGGCTTCAGCGCGCGCGTCCGACATGACAGTCAACCCGCCGCCGGCGAGCACGGCTCCCACAACACAAGATAGGGTTTTCATCATGCCGGACGACTGTGGTGACGATTCGCCGCCGGGCAAGGCGCGAAGAGAGAACGTATGTGTTTGGATCCAGAGGCGCGGCACGGGTAGGGTGGCCATCTTGGCCGCCGTGGAAGGCGTCTCGCCCTCCACAAAAAAAGGGTGGCCTCGGTGTTCCGGATCATCCCGCGCCAAGTAACGCCTGCCCGGACGCACCCTCCGGCGGGACGCCGGACGAGGCGGGCCGGAGGCGCCACCCTACCCAG
>CAZQUC010000280.1:0-5922 GCA_964596095.1 uncultured Enterobacteriaceae bacterium | reverse complement strand
GTGTGGCTACTCTTGCACTCTCACGCGGAGGCGAAGGAAGAGGCGCTGGCCCGGGGTGACGGGTTGGGCGGAACGGAAGACCAGCGTTTCGGCGCCGTCGCCCGCCGAAGTCTGGCTGACGAGCACGGTCTCGGTAGGGGACCAGCTTTCCGCGATCAACGACGGCGAGGACTCGGCGAGGTAATCCACATCGGTCACTCCCGCCGGACGGGTGAAGGTAAGGGTGAGGTAATCCGCGGTGACGCCGCCGACAGCGAGCGCCTGCACGCCGCCGGTGGGCTGCAAGGCGCGGTCGTTGGTAGTGGGGGAGCCGCCCAAGGCATATTCCAGGAGCACGCCGAGGCCGTCGCCATCGGGATCGGCGTCGTCATCGAGACCGCCGTGAGCGGCTTTCCACGAGGCGTAGCCGGAGAGTTCCGGTTCGGCCGCGCCGGGCGAGCCGTTCGGCAAAGCGCTGGCTTTCCAGCTTGTCGCGTTGCCATGCGCGGGGTTGGCCGTGGGATCGATGAGCACGAGGCTGGGACCGTTGCCATCGGCCGCCGTCGGCCACGGCGCGTTGGGGCTGTAGGTGAACTCCTTGATGATGGTGACTCCGTCGGTGGCGGTCAGGCGGAGGGTTTCCCCGGCGTTGTTGAGGTTGCCATCATACGGGCCGAGCACGGGCACGGACACGCCGTAGCGGCGGGTGAACGCCGGCACGTTGACAGCGAGAACCACCCGCCCTCCCGGCGGCACCGGGGTCACACCGGCGAAGGTATAGGTCACTCCCTGCGTGAAGGCGACGCCATTGAGATCCACGGGCTGGGCGCCGATATTGAGCAGTTCGAGGAATTCGAAATCTTTCCCTTCGTAGCCGGATTCCGCCGGCGTTTGTGGGCCGAGCGGCGCGTAGTGGAATTCGGAAACCACGATGTTGGCGGCGCTGGCGGGCACGGCGGGAGTGATGAAGTAGGCTTCATTGAGCGCCGACCATGTCGTGCCGTCGAGCACGCGGGTCTTGAGGAACGTGGGGGCATTGAGCGTGAGCGGCCCGGTGTAAGCCTGGCCCGCCGTGCCGCTGGTGACGTCGGTCACGATTTCGGGGCTGAAGAGCAGGTCGTTGCCCGAGGCCGTCTGGTTCATCACCTGGAAGGCGAACACATTTTCGCCTGCGACGAGCAGGCTCTGGAAATCGGCGAGGAAAACTTCATCCTGCCCGATGGCTGCGGCGTCGGTCCGCACGGTGCCGCTGACGGAATTCCACGCCGGATTGAACGCGGCGTTGACCCCTTTGCGCACGACCTCCTGGCCGTTGAGCCAGCAAATATAAGCGTCGTCATACCGGACGCGCAGCCGCAGGCTCTTCATGGCGGCGAGTTGCTCGGCGGTGAGGGTGAGCGGCGCCCGCACATACAGCGAGCCGTTCGGCGTGCCGCCTTCGGGCTGCAAGGCGGCTTTCACATCGGTCTTGATGAACGGGGTGAAATTGGTGGTCGCCGGGCGGTTGGCCGGGTTGAAGCCGAAGCCCAGCGGCCCGCTTGTCCACGCGGCGGCATTGGGCGGCGCGGCGACGCTGGTCCATTGTTCTTTGGTCAAGGCGCTGCCGCCGTTGGCTTCCGAGGGCACGAGGTAGCTGGCGGGGGAAAATTCCGGCAGCAGCACCAGCGGAGCGAAGCCGCCGCCGACCGGCCGCGGGTCGCTGCCATCGGTGGTGTAGTAGATCACGCCCGTGGGGTTGGGATTGGCGAGCGTGGCCTGGAAGCCGGCCGTGATTTCGCCGCCACGTTGGTTGAACTCCGGCGGATCGATCGACGGATAATAACCACGGTTCCGGGCTTCGGTGAGATACACCGTGCTGCGGTTGGTGAAGAAATTCCGCGTGTCGTTGCGCGCCGTCCGCCACGTGGCGATCGTGCGGGGCGTGCCGCTGGTGGAGTCTCCCCAGCGCGCGGATTCGGCGATGATGGCGGGCTCGATTTCCGTCGCGCGGCGGTCGAGCCGCGCTTGGTTCGCCGCCGCGGTCAGTGGGCCGTTATGGAAAAAGTGCCGATAAATGCGGTCGGCGAAGCGCATCCGGTATTCGGCGCTCGCGAACAGATCCTGGTGGTAATAAATAGGATTACTGTAAGCGATGTTGTTCCAATACGTGCCCGTGGGGCTGTCGAACGGCCCCCAGCGTTCGGCGGAATTCTGCGCGTCCATGGAGTGCTCGCCGTCATGGCTGATCGAGACGAAGCCGAAATCGCCCAGCCGGTTGCGCGCGGTGTAAAAGTTGTTGGGTGACTGGCCGCCGAGGGAGAGGCCCGAGTCGGAATTCCGCGTCAGGACGATGAGGATGTAATAGTCGATGAGGTTGTCCACATCCAGCAGCACGGGGTCGCCGCTGCGGGTGCGTCCGTCGGCCAGCAGGCCCTGGACCTTGTAATAGGCCGCGAGTTTTTCCTCCGGCGTGAAGACATTGGCGGCGTAAGGGGAGGCCGGGTTGCGGTCGGAATTGATGAAGTAACTGGCGCGCGTGGCCGTCCACAGCTTCTTCCACGCCGCGTCGGAGCCGTCGGGCATGGTGAGGTAATAGCCGTCGGTCGCCTCGATGGCGCCCGCGCGGTCGTTTTTCACGATGTCGTAATCGTCGGCATTGCCGCCGAGATAGGACTCGCCCCAATTCGCCTCGGCCCGTTCCTGGATCTGGTAGATCCCCCAGTAAACGCCGTTCAGGTAGAGGTGAACGAAACGTCCGCGCGTCGAGGGCTGGCCGAGATCGAGCTGCGCGTCGCGCGCCCAGATTTCGCGCAGGGCGTTGTGTTTGGCATTGATGTCGGAGGTACCGAAGGACCACGAGTAATTCTGAGAGCATTGGATGTCGAATTTGTCGAACTCCGTGGCGGCGGTGGGGTCGTCGGGGAAGATGGGATAGTCGAGTTTGCCGGCGCCGTATTCGCGGCGGAAGAAGGCGCGGAAGGCGTGCTTGGGATTGTCCCCGCTGCGACTGTAGCCGCCACGGAGACGCAGGCCCATGTTGACGTGGAAGCCCGGCTCCGGCTCTCCCGGCGCGGCGATCAATTCCAGCGACGCCCGCCGCTCCCAGGTGCGGCCGCGGTTGGTCGCGTGGTTGTAGATGCCGGTGGAGGCGTGGAAGAGATTCGGCAGATCGGTGGTGAGGCTGAGCGTGGGCAGGGCGCGCAGGGCGGCCTTGGTTTGCTCCGGCCCGCCGAGGTCGGGATTGGCGTGGTTCACGATGCGCGTGTCCATCGCGTAATCCATCTTCTGGCCGCCGGTGGTGCCGGGATTCGGCCAGCCGACGCCGGGCCGGGCGGAGGGCTGCGCGATCACGTCGTCGAGGAAAAGGTAGGTGTGCGTGACATCCGCGGAGTCCGCATAGCCGTCGAGGAAAGCCGCCGCGCGCAGCACGGTGGTGGCGCTCACCGCGATCGGCGCGGTGTAAGTCGTGCCATTCTCGCGCGTCGGTGTGCTCCCATCCGTAGTATAGCGGATGGTGGCGCCGTTGGTGGAGGCCAGCGTCACCTGGATGGGGGCGGTCTGAAACCCGCGCTCCGGCGCAAAGGACGGCGTCATGGTATGGCCGAGCACGCCGGTGGCCGGATTGGGCGCGCCGGGTGTCGGCGTGGTGAAGAACAACGGCGACCCGCTCGCGCGACGGCCGGCGAGGAGCTGCGGGGCGAGCAAAAACGAGTCGTCGCCCGCGGCGGCATTCAACCCGTGGATCGCCAGCACGTTGGCTCCCGCCACCAGCAGGGACCGGTGCCGCGAAATGTTGAACGACACCGGCTCCAGCGACGCCAGGGCCGGCCGGGCCGCCGTGGCCGCGCTGTCGAAGGCCGCCGTGGCGGGCGCGTTGTCGCGGGCGACCTCCGTGCCATTGAGATACGCCACAAATCCATCGTTATAGGCCAGCGCCAGCGAGAGCGTTTCCATGACGGCGGGATCGGTGACGGTGAACGGCACCCGGACGTAAGCCGAGGCATTGCGGCCTTTCATGGCTTCTTCCAAATCGGTGGTGATCTCCGGCAGCAACGGGTTGGGCGGCGCGATCACCGCCAGCCCGCCGTTCGCCGTGTCGCCGATGAGCCGGAACGCATCCGTCACCGTGGTGGTGGTTTCCGTGACTTTGGCGGCGGAAAGTTCCAGCTCGTCGTCGCCGGCATTGCCGAAAAACGAGAGCACCAGAGAATGCTCGCCGGCGGTGAGTTCCCGCGTGGTGAAGGTATTGGCCGGATTCCGCGTGCTCGTGAACTGGCTGATGATGGTGCCGTCCAGGCGGAGGCGGAAGCCGTCGTCGGAGCGGACATGAAACGTGTAGAGGCCGGCTTCCGGGATGATGAGCGTGGCGCTGGCCCGCAGCGCGTAATTGTCCGCCTCGCCGTGCAACGGTGGCAACCCGTCCTCGAAATGCCCGTCATTGAACCCACCGCTGGTGATGTTCACCATCGGGCGCAGGGCTTCCAGCTTGTCGGTGGCGTTGGTCCCGTTCAGCACCTGCTCAGCGATGGTGATGCTGGTGATGGCGGCGGAGGAAGCCCGCTCTTCGATGTAAAACCCCGGCGCCGACGAGCCGAAGCCGAGTGGCGCCGGACCGGTGGTCCAGCCGGCGCCGGGTGTGAAGTCCCGCTGCGTCCACGTCGTGCCGAGCGAGCCATCGGCCGGGATCAACACGCTGGCCGCCGCGTCCACCGCGACGAGAGTGGTGGTTTCAAACGGGATGCCATAGGACTCGTCGCGCTCCAGGGCGGGAAACCCGGGCGAAAACTCGCTGGCCGCCGTGCCATTGGGGGCGATCAAGGCAAGATATTCGCCCGAGGCGCTGAGCGAGAAATTGGTGTGCAACGCCGCGGGGTTTTGGGTGCGGTCTTTGCCGGAGGCCCATACGCGCAGGAACCCGCCCGGCTCCAGCGTCACCCCCGCGGGAAACGTCCACTTCGCGGGATCCCCGGCGTTGTCCGTCAAGTGCCAGCCTTGCAGATCGACGGCGGTGGGGTCGGGATTGTAAATCTCCAGCCAATCGGATGCTTCCCCGTCCTCATCGACGGCGGAAGCCTCGTTGGAGGCCACGATTTCAGAGATGATCGGGGCGGCTTCCACCACGCCCGCCAGCCAGCCCATGGCCAGCCAAAGCAATAAACCAGTCGGAACTTTCACGTTGATTGAAACAGAAACGGGAGCGCACCGGCGGACGTCGCGGCCTGCCGGTGGGGGTCGGGGTCGGCCCGCCTCATCCTAGCTGATTTCGCGCCTGATCCCACTTTTTTTGCCGCATGACGGGCCACGCTAAGAGGAACCCCGATCCCGTAATTTTCCTCGACAACCAAGACCCGGCTCCCTTTCCTGCCTTCATGCGATTGGATGAATTCCGCGCCCATTGTCTCTCCCGGCCCGGAGCGGAGGAAACGACGCCCTTCGGTCCGGATGTTCTGGTTTACAAAGTGGGCGGGAAAATGTTCGCCCTCGCCTCGCCCGACGATCTGCCACCACGGGTCAACCTGAAATGCGATCCCGACCGCGCGCTCGAACTCCGCGATCGCTATGAAGACATCCTTCCCGGCTATCACATGAACAAACGGCACTGGAACACGCTCGTCCTCGGTGGCGCGCTGCCACCGGACCTCGTGCGGGAATTGATCGACCACTCCTACGCCCTCGTCGTGGCCGGCCTGCCGAAGCGTCTTCGAGGGTGAAAATCGCGTGGGACCCATCCCTTGGAGGAATCACCGCGATGTCTCCGCCAAGGCCATGACGGACCTCCGTGCCTCCAAGGCTTCCATGAGCGATGGGGGGCTCCTCCGGCTTGGTTCGTCTCGGAGGGACATGGAAGATCAGCCTCAATTCCATGATCAGAACAACCACAAAGAGCACAAAGAACTCAAAGAAAATAAGTTGTGAAGCAAAGAGGGCTTCCCGTTCTTCACCTTGTGGATGCATCCTGGTTTT
>CAZQUC010000279.1:2607-5935 GCA_964596095.1 uncultured Enterobacteriaceae bacterium | reverse complement strand
TAAAAGCGCCCGGCCACCGAGGGGAAACGGAAGCTGACGGTGCCGCCGGGTTCGCCCGGCAGGCGTTGGAAGGCGGTGAGGCGGAGCACGCTCGTGGCGTCGCGCGGATTGGTGCCGGCGATGGCCTCCTCGGCATCGCTCGCGCCATCTCCATCAGTATCGCCGGCCGCCACCGCTCCCGCCGGCGCGCCGATCTGGAAATTGTCCGTCCACACGCGATTGCCGGCCTCGCCGGTGGCGCCGCCGATGCTGACGGTGGCGTGGCTGTTCTCGGTCAAGACGAGCGCGAAATCTCCCGGAAAGACCGTGCCACCGCCCACCGTGGCTCCTTCCAGCGTCGCGAGATCGACCGTGCCGAGCTCCTGCTCATCGACATACAGCACGAGTTTTTCCTCGGGCAGATTGAACCGCACCGCGTAGTTGTGCCATTCGCCGACGTCGATCCCCAAGGCCCCCAATTCCAGCCCCGCGCTGATTTCACCGAGCGCGGCATTGTAGATGCCGAGGCGCGGCAAACTCTGATGGGTGTCCGCGCGGAAGAACACGGAGAGCGCGCCTTCGTTGACCTCGGTGGCGATGGCGTCGCGGAGTCCGCCGATGGTGATATCGATGCGGTCGCCGGTCTGCACGGCATCGAATTGCACCACGAAATCGCGGCGCAGGCCGTATTCGAGGCCGAAGTCCACCGTGTTGCCGGTCTGAGTGATCCCCGTATCCGAACCGCCACCGCTGGCGCCGGGGTAATTCGGCGTGCCGTTGATGACATCCGCGTCGCGGCTCAGGCTCCACAAGCTATCGCTCCAATACACCTCCGGATTGCCGTAACTTTCCTCCACCACCAAGGCTTCCGGCACGGCCGCCCCCACCGGAAACTGGTTCGGCGGTAGTTCCGTCCGCGTGCCGGTTCCCAACGTGAACGTATCGCTGTAATCCAATTCCCCGATCACGGTCGAGGCGCCCACCGGCACGGAGAAGTTCTTCACGATCAGTGGCGCGGGCGGCGCGGTGACCGCCAGCGTGGTGGTGACGGTGTCGGCGTCGGCGTCGGTGAAGGTGAGCGTCACCGGGGAAAGCGCCACCGGCACCCCGGCATAGACAAGGCTCACGCCATAGGCGCCGCTGGCCGGTCCCGTCACGCCCGCAGGCGTCTCCGCGGTCCAGCCCTCGGCGCTGACCGGTCCCGTGCCTTCGATCCGCACGGTGAAGTCGAACGTATCGTCGCTTTCGTCCTCGGTTCCCTTGTGATCGCGGGTCACTTGGACGGCGGAGGCCAGGATCGTCGCGGGCAGGTCCACGCGCGGCGCGCCGATCTGGAAATTATCCGTCCACACGCGGTTGCCACCGGCCGCGCCGACACTCACCGCCTCATTGCTGGCCTCGGTCAACAAGCCTGCGAAGGCGCCCGCCTCCACCACTCCCCCGCCCCGGACCAACTCGCCTTCCAGCAACGCCAGGTTGAGCGTCCCCAGCTTGATCTGATCGACATAAATCGTCAGCTCCTGATCCGTCAGGTTGAAGCGCACCGCATAGTTGTGCCATTGACCGACGGCGACTCCGGCCAGCCCGGTGTCGAGATCGGTGACCATCTCCCCGATGGCCGCATTGTAGATCCCCACCTCGGGCAACTCGGGATGACCGTCCGCTCGGAAGAAGATCGAGAGACCGCTCGGCAAGGCCGCGCCCGCGATGCTGTCGCGGGCGTCACCGATGGTGATATTGACGCGGTCTGTCGTCTGCACGGCGTCGAACTGCACCACGAAATCCTCCCGCAGACCGTATTCGAGACCGAAGTCCACGGCATTGCCGGTCTGCGTGAGGCCGGTGTCGGAGCCCGCCCCGCTCGGGCCGGGGTAAGCCGGCGTGCCGTTGAGGATGTTCGCGTCGCGGCTCAAGCTCCACAGGGCATCACTCCAAAAAACTTCCGGGTTGCCGTAAGCTTCCTCCACCGCCAGCGCCTCCGGGACGGCCGCGCCCACCGGATATTGGTTCGGCGGGAGATCGAGACGCGTCCCGGTTTCCAGCGTGAAGGTATCGCTGTAGTCCGGTGTTTCGATGAGGATCGACTGCCCCACCGGCACGCCCGCCGCGTGGACGGATGGCACCGGACCCAAGAGCAGAAGCGACAAGACGGGAAGGCCACGAAAATGGAAGACGGGATTCATTGGGGTTGATGGGTGGAGACCACGGGCAAGGCTGCGCTGTCGAGGTTATCTCAGGCGGCGGCGCAGCAGACCGAAGACCGCGAGCAGGGCCAGGCTTCCGGTGGAGGGCTCGGGGATGACGGCCCCGATCTGAAAGTTATCCGTCCACACGCGGTCTCCCCCAAAAGCGCCCACGGAAACGGCTCCGTTGGTGGTGGCATCGATCACCCCGGCAAACGCGCCCGGCGCCACCACGGCGCCGTCCGCGGGCCACAGAGGTCCGCCGAACGTCGTCAGATCCACCGCGCCCAGGAACACCTCATTGGCATAGATACCCAATTGCAGGGAGTCCAAATCGAAATGCACCGCATAGTTGTTCCACTCGCCCACGGTCAGCCCCGCCAGCCCGGTGTCCAGCGTGGTCAGCACTTCGCCGATGGAGGGATTGTAAATTCCCACTTCCGCCGAAGTCCCGCTGGGACTCTGAAACCCATCCGCGCGGAAAAATACCGAAAGACCATTCGCGCCCGCCAGCCCATCGCGAGCACCGCTAATGGTTATATCCACACGATCAATGGTTTGCACCGCATCGAACTGCGCCACAAAATTGGAGCGCAGGCCGTATTCAATGCCAAAATCGACGCCACCTCCCGTTTGGGTGAAGCCGCTGATCGAGCCGGCGCCGCTGCCTCCAGGGAAGATGAGCGAGCCGCTGAGGAAGAC
Organism: uncultured Enterobacteriaceae bacterium; assembly: GCA_964596095.1. Classification (GTDB taxonomy): domain Bacteria; phylum Verrucomicrobiota; class Verrucomicrobiia; order Verrucomicrobiales; family V1-33; genus CAJBME01. The sequence continues at coordinate 3,071 of CAZQUC010000279.1, read as the reverse complement.
TGCATCGTTGTTCAAGCTCCACCGGGCGGGCGACCAGGCGCGCGCCGGATTGCCATACGAATTCTCCACCGGCAGCAGGTCCTCCGGCAATGGATAACCGCCCACGCCATAGGAAATGCCATAGCGTTCGCCCGGATTTCCCGCTCCGATGGAGAAGGTATCACTGTAATCAAGCTGTCCGATCAGACTGGAATCACCCACCGCCACGGCGGCGGCGTGGAGATGAGGGGACAGACAGGCTAACATCGGCGTCAGGCCCAGGGCTATCAGGAGACGACGGGATGTGGGGAATGAAGTTTTCACGGTATTGCTGTGTAGAGTTTGTGTGACATCAATGATTCAGAGGCTTCCCGGCGATCACGAAAAAGCAGGTGCCAAAATGAAGATGCCACATGAAGCAGGCAGGCCGTCATCACGCGTATGCGTGATTTCTGTCATTTCGCGCCTCCGGTCGCCTTCGCCCC
>CAZQUC010000279.1:0-2507 GCA_964596095.1 uncultured Enterobacteriaceae bacterium | reverse complement strand
CTTTGCCAATGGATCGATTTGTAGGCGTTCTCCATCGTCACGCAGCGGCTCGCGCCCATCACCAGACAAGCGATAAGCGCGGCCAGGACATTGGGCACCAGCCCGCTGACCATGAGGCCGACCATGAGCACGAGCGCCAACACGGCATACAGCCCGCGACCGAAGGCGGGAGCCATTTCATCGATCTCCGCCGGCAGACTGAGCACGAGGAAATCGCGCGGCTGGCTTTGCAGCAGACGGATGGCCTTCCACGGCCCGGCCATGAGCAGGATGTCGCCCATGCGCAATTTCTCCTCCAGCACCGCGCCGGCCACCGCCTGACCGCCGCGCCGCAGCCCCACCACGCTCAGGCCGTGCTTTCGCCGCAGGCCCAGCTTCAGCACGGTGTGGCCGATGAGCGCCGATTCCGCCGGAATCGCCACCTCGACGAGGCCCACCTCGTGCGAACGGTCCATAAAAAACATCGACGGCAGCGGCAGCGATTCCAGCGCCAGCTCCCGCCGTAATTTTTCCACGTCCGCTTCGGCCCCGAAGAGATCCACCAGCAGCATGTCGCCCGCATGCAGTTCCGTGCGCGCGTGCGGATGATGCAGCTCCCGCCGGAACCGGCCCGGATGCTCGATCGCGATGAGGTTCACTCCATAAGTGCGACGCAGGGCGAAGTCCTTCAACGGCCGGCCCACCAGCGGCGACTCCGGCCGCACCCGCAGGCAATGCCCCCGCGCTTCCAGCCGGTAATCCTGGATCAAATGCGCCAGCCCGCGGCGCGGCGGCGCGCCTTCTTCCTCCGCGGGCCGGACCAGCCAGCGTCGCGCCACCAACATGTAGCCGATCCCCAACCCCAGCACCACCACGCCGATGGGCGTGAAACTGAAAAAGGCGAACCCCTCGCCTCCCTCCTGCCGCAGCGCGCTGTCGGCCACCATATTCGGCGGCGTCGCCACCAGCGTCAGCATCCCGCTGATAAGCCCGGCGAAGCTCAGCGGCATCATCAACCGCCCCGGCGGCACATGCAGCCGCGCCGCCACGCCCAGCACCACGGGAATGAAGACCGCCACCACGCCGGTCGAACTCATGAACGCGCCCAACCCCGCCACCGCCAGCATCAGCAAGACCATCAGCCGCGTCTCGCTGTGGCCCGAGCGCCGCACCAGCCAGTCGCCCACTTGATACGTCACCCCCGTGCGCACCAGCCCGTCACCGATCACGAACAACGCCGCGATGAGAATCACATTCGGGTCGCTGAACCCCGCCAGCGCTTCCTGGAGCGTGATGACCCCGCTCAACGGCAGCACCACCAGCACCAGCAACGCCACCACGTCCAAGCGCGGCTTGTTCGCGACGAACAACCCCACGCACACCGCCAGCAGCGACAACACAAAAATCAGCTCAGCCTTCATCACCGGCCGGATCACCGGCCGCCCTTCCTTTCCCCGCGGAAGCGCTCCTGTCATCCCCAGATGAAGAGGAGTTTTCGATCAAAAATGATTCGCTTTGATCAAGATCACGCGCAATACCGTTCCTTGATCGGACGCTCATGGGCCTCACGCCCTGCGCGCGCTCCACATGGTGAGCGCGAGGGCAAAAACGGCGGCGGGGAGCAGACCGAGGCAGAGGCCGAAGATTTTGCGGGTTTGCGCCGGGGTGAGGGAAAGGTGGTAGCCGGGCAAATGGCGGGAGGGAATGCCGAGGAGTTCCTCCCGGTTGATGGTCCAGTTGAGCGCGGCGGTGACGAACCCGCGTGCGGTCGCATCCACCAGGGCATGTCCATCACGCGAGGGATCGAGCAGCGCGGCGTTACCGACCACCACCAAGCGGGAGCTGTTGGCGCTGAGCCGTTCGTCGTTCTGCGCGCCACGTTCGACGGCGGCGGCGAGCCACAGCGGATCGGGCTCGCGGGTGTCGCGGTCGTCGGGGCGCGGGTCGGGGTCGTGGTAGCGGGTTTCGCCCCAGAAATCCGTGCCGGCAAAGGCGAGCGGCGTCACCGTCACGGCGTTCTCGCGCAGCTTGGCGGCGTTCTCCTCGATGCGCAGGGATTGGCTTTGCTCGGGGAATTTGAGGATGCCTTCCCCGAGCCGCTTGGTCACCGGGGTATCGGGCACGAAGGCGGCGAGCACTTCGGTTTCCTTACGCGTGCCTTTCGCAGTGGTCACGGTGGCCAGCACCCGGTCGTCACGTGGCTGCACGCCGTATTTCTCCAGGAAGGCCTCCAGGCGGGGTTTGGAATATTCGGGGTCGAGCAGGAAGAAGAGCGCGGCGCCTTTTTTCTTGGTCCAGTATTCCTCCAGCATTTCAATCTCGCGCTCGGTGAAGTCGCGGGCGGCGCGCAGCGAGACCACGGCGCTGGCGTCCTCGGGAATGCGAGCTTCCTGCGACAGGTAGAGCGAGCGCACGTGGGCGTCCTGCTTGTTGGCGATGTCCCAGAGGACATTCTCGGCGGTCACTTTGCGCGGTTCGCCGTCCGGGCCGGCGATTTCGGCCGCGGGCAGGTTGGCGATGTTGTGCTT
>CAZQUC010000278.1:3063-5959 GCA_964596095.1 uncultured Enterobacteriaceae bacterium | reverse complement strand
CCTCCGGGGTTCTTCGGCGGTGGGTGATGCCGGTATTGGAGCGGAGGTTTTTTTGCATGAGGGCGTTGTTTCCGAAAGGCGGCCCGTGCTGGCGGTGGGCGGGACGCCCCCGCTACGAGGGGCGCGCTTTTTCGCGCTGATCGTGCTGTTGCTGGCGGCGCTGTCCCCGGCCGTGGCGCGGGCCGACGCCATTGATGAAAACGCGGCGTTGCAGGCGGTGCTGGATGAGGTCGTGCTCGACCTGCACGGCGGACGCTGGGAGCCGGCGCTGGCGCGGCGGCTCGATGGCCAGCGCGCGATTTTCGGCCAGGCGCTGACCGCGCCGGAAGCGAAGGCGTGGTGGGACGCGCCGGTCCCGTTGCTCGGCGACACACCGGACGGCGAACTCGCGGCGGCCCAAGCCTTGGGCGAATGGCAGGCGCGGGTGCAGCATACCGCCGCGCTGGAAATGCTCTGGCGGCAGCAGCAGGGTGAACTGGAAGCGGCGCGCGAATGGCGGGCCATCATCAAGCTCCCGAAATACGCCAGCGCGGTGGAGGGCGGCTTGGCCCTGTTGCGCTTGGGCGGGGAGAAGAAGCATCAGGAAGAGGTGTCCAAACTGCTGGCGCGCGAATACGTCATCTGGCAGCTCACCCGCGCGCGGGAAAAAGCCGACGCGCTCAGCCGGCTCGCCACCGAAGGCCGCGCCACGCCGACCCTGCTAGTGGCGCGCGCGGCGGAGATCGAAGGTCTCGCGCATTTTCCCGCGAGTTTGCTGGCGCTGGCGTTGCCGGAAGGCACGGCCGTGGCCTCCTCCGGTGCGGCGTCGCGTTCGCCGGAATTCGCCGCCGTGCTGACGGCCGCGGGCCAAACGCTACCGTCCGCCGCCTTCAACCAAGGCGCGGGGACCGCGCTCACGCAGTGGCGGCTGCACCTGGAGGGCGGCTATCCCAATCTGCTCAGCGTCGAGGACGTGCAGCGGCGCGAAGGCATCATCTTGAAATTGCTGCGCCTCATTCCCACGGAATATCTTTCCGGGGTCAAGGACGGCCGCATCATCATTCCGCTCGAATACCGCGAGGCGAAAAGTTTCACCATCCAGTGCCAGCAGATCGTCAACGAGCTGATGCCCGTCTGGCGGCAGACCAAGACGGCGGCGCTGCAACAACATGGCGCGGCGCTCGTGGCCGGGCTGGAGCAATTGGAGCAATCCATCACGCGCCACGAAGCCGCGCCGTCGCAGATCGAAGATGAGGCCAAGGCGCTCGCGGCGGTCCTGCAAAAGGAATTCGGCCTCGCGCTCAAGCGCGCGGGCAGCGCCTCCGATGTCGTGGCCGAGGCCGCGCTGGAGATCCGCTCGCTCCTCGGCCAATCGCTGGCCGCCGCGCTCGACGGCCAATGGCGCAAGGCGGAGTCGTTGCGACTCGACGCTTACGTGAATTTCGATCTGGAGATCGAAGCCCGCGCCCTGCCGCGCGATCCCACGCTGGCGCTCTCGGCGGAAAGGGTCTTCCTCGACGGCGAGCCGGGCCAACCGGGCATCAAGGCGTTGCTCGACGCCCGCGCGTCCGGCGACGAACTCACCGCCGGTTACGAGCGCGCCTTTGCGTCGCTTGATGAATGCGTGTCGCTGCTCCGGGTCGGCCTCTCGCCGAATGCCGCCATCATCGGCGCGTTCCTCATCGTCTTGCGCGAAGGGCTGGAGGCGGTGGTGATCCTGGCCGCGTTGCTGGCGGGCCTGCGCGGTGTGGAGAATGCCCCCATCCGCCGCCGCATCGGCCTCGGCGCATGGCTGGCGCTGGCCGCGAGCGCGATCCTTTTCGTGGTGTCGCGCGGGTTGTTGCAGGGCCTTTCCCGCCACGGAGAAACGCTGGAGGCGGTCATCTCCATCATCGCGGTCATCATCCTGCTCATGGTCACCAACTGGGTCTTCCACAAATATTACTGGACCGGTTGGAACGCGAAACTCCGCGATCTCAGCAAGGCCGCGCTGCGCCAGCAGGGCACGGGCTGGGAAAATCTCGCGCTCGTCGGCGTGGGCTTCACCACCATTTTCCGCGAAGGGTTCGAGACCACGCTCTTCATGCAATCGCTCATTCTCGAATCCGGCCTCGGCCCCGTGCTGAAAGGCCTCGCGCTGGGCGGCGCGGTCATCGCCGCGCTGGGGTTCGGCGTCTTCTACATCGGCGCGAAGATGCCTTATCGCAAAATGCTCGTCTATACCGGGGTGCTGGTGGTGCTGGTGCTTTTCACGTTCCTCGGCTCCACCGTGCGCCTCTTCCAGACCGTCGGCTGGTTGCCGATCTACCCCGTGCCCGGCCTGCGCCTGCCCGCGTGGACCGGCACGTGGCTCGGCCTGTATCCGACGTGGCAAGGGATCATCATCCCCTTCGGTGCCTTCGCCTATGTGGCCGGCGCGTGGCTGTGGGTGAAATTCACCGCGCGCCGCAAACAAGCCGCCGTCCGCGCGGCGCAAGCGGCCGCGGCGGGTGCGTCGCATCCGGCGGCGACGTGAGCGCGGGCCTGCTGGCACGGCGGCTTTCCGACTATGATGACGGCGCGGCGCAGACGCGGGTGAAGGCGTCGTGCAGGGTGGTGAGTTCCTGTTGCTGGGGGAGCGCCTGGTGCCACTCCGGCGGCACGGCGGCGAGACCGTAGCAGGCGCCGGCGAGGCCGCCGGCCACGCAGCCGGTGGTGTCGGTGTCTTCGCCGAGGTTGACTGCTTTCAACACGCATTCCTCGAACGACGACGTGGTGAGCAGGCACCACAGCGCGGCGGTCAAGGTGTGGAGCACGTAGCCGCTGGAGCCGATGGTGGTCTCGGGCGCGTTCGCCAGCGCGTCGTCCAGCACGGGCGCGAAGGCGGCGGCTTCGGGCGAGCCGGCGATCCATGGCGCGAAGGCGGTGCGCGCTTGGG
>CAZQUC010000278.1:0-2963 GCA_964596095.1 uncultured Enterobacteriaceae bacterium | reverse complement strand
CGCGCGGCTGGTGAACTCGACCGGCACGCCGAGGGCATCGCCGACCAGCGAGCCCCACAGGCTGCCGAGGCAGCGATTTTGGAAGTCGGACATGGATGAAGGATGAAGGCTGATTGAATGAAATAGCAAGGAGTCGATCTCCGTCCATGCGGTCCATAAAGTCCATGCGGTCCATCCAGCCCGCGCCCCCTACACTTTCGCCAATCTCCCCAACTGCTGCCCGATCCCCCGCACGTGGTCCCAGCGGCGGAGCGCGAGGTCGAGGAGGCAGAGCGGCACGAAGAGCGTCAGCAGCCAGGGCCACAGCTCGACATAGCGGGCGATCTCGCCGGCTTCGAGCGTGAGCGCGGGTTCGGCGCCGGGCGGCAGATACGTGCCGCCGGTGAGGGCGGCGGCGTCGCGGAGCAGCGCTTCGTTGACCTGACCGGTAGCGGCTTCGGCGGAGGGGTTGTGGACTTCCCCGGCGGAGACGATCTGCCCGCCGGCGCGGGCGCGGACGAGATAGACGCCGGGTTCGTCGGGGCGGAAGGCGGCGCGGTAGAGGCCGGGACCGGCTTGCGCCAGCTTGTAGGTGCCGAGCGGTTGCAAGGCAGCGCCGAGCGCGTGGCCGGGCGCGAAGAAGACGTCGGCCTCGACCTGCGCGTCGTTTTTGAAGGTGCCGGCGTCTTCGAGCAACTGCACCTCGGCGAGCGTTTCCTCGCCCTCGTGGGTGAGCGTGAGGTCCATGTTCTGGCCTTGCGGCGGACGCGCGGTTTCGCGCAGCACTTGCGCCCAGAATTGGCTATAGCCCGGCCAGCCGCCGATCCACGCCGCGGCCCAGCGGCTTTTGCAATCGGAGGTGAAGGCGGTGGCCTTGCCCAAGCCGTAACGCCAGTGCGCGAGCAGCGGATCGCCGGTGTCGGTGACGAGCGGGATCTGCGACGTGGCCTTGCGGTTGGTTTTTACATACCCGAGCAGCGGCGGCGGTTGCAAATCACTCCAGCTCTTGAGCATGGGATGGCTTTCCACGCGTTGTGGCACAAAGGCTTCCTCGCGGATGAGGCGGCCGGTGTGCATCATGGTATCCTGCGTAAAAATTCGCGTAATCGACGCCGGATCAAGCGTCTGATACGCCTGGCCGCCTCCCGCTGCGGCGATGGCGGAGAGCAGCGGGAGCGACGCGCCCTGGCCGACGGCGACGGTGGAAATGGTGACGCCGTCGCCGCGGATGGACGCGGCCAGCGCCTCGTAGCCGCCGCCTTCGGTCTGGCCGTCGGTGAGCACGATCATGTGCTTGAGCTTGGCCTTGACCCCGGCGAGACCTTCGCGGGCCTTGAGCATGCCGGGCTGGATGTTGGTGCCGCCGCCCGCGCCGAGCGCATTGATGGCGCCGGCGAAGGTCCCGCCGCCCGCGGCCGGCACCTTGGTCATGGGCACGACGACGTGGGCGTTGGAGTCGAAGGCATACACGCCGAGGTAATCCTTGGCCGTCAGCAGTTCGGCGGTGGCGAGGGCGGCGGATTTGACGAATTCGATTTTCTGCCCGGACATCGAGCCGGAGCGGTCCATGACGAGGGCCAGGGCGCTGGATTGCTGCTCCTCTTGGTCGGGCGCCTGCAATTTCACCGGCAGCAATTCCTCGACCGGCGTGCGGTAATATCCGCCGACGCCGAAGGACTGCCGCCCGCCGATCATGACCAGCCCGCCGCCGAGCTGGCCGACGTAATCGCGCAGGGCGCCCATCCACGCCTCGCCGAGTTGGTGCGCGGGCACGTCGGAGAGAATGATGGCGTCGTAGCCGCTGAGTTCGCGCAGGGTTTGCGGCATCGTCTGCGGCGTGCGCACTTGCAGGCGCAGGCCCATTTTATCCATTGCCGTCGCGAGGTAGCGGGCCTCCTCCGGCTCGCCTTCGATGTAGAGCAGCAGCGGCCGGCCGCGCACATCGACGAGCGCGAGCGCCTCGTTGTTCTCCGGCAAGGCGTCACCCTCGATTCCCTCCAACACCGCGCGGTAAGTGTAGGCGTTGGTGATCTCGGGGGAGCGGGAAAACGTCACCGTTTGGGTTTTGCCGACGGCGAGGGTGAGCGGACGCTCTTCGACGAGCAGGCCGTTTTCAAAAAGCTTGAGCCGCCCCTCGCCGGCCAGCGAGCTTTCCACGGTCGCGGCCAGCTCGACGCTCGCACCTTCGGTGAGCCGGCTTTGGCTGGGGGTGAGTGACGTCACGCGCGCGTCGGGCCGGGTTTCGCCTTCGACGGCGAGGGTGTGCAGCCGCAGGCCGGTGGCGGCGGCCTGGCGCGCGGTGTCGAGCAGATCACCGCGGTTCTCCTGCCCGTCGGAAAGAATGACGACATGCCGCGACACGCCGGCGGGAAACAGCCCTTCCGCCAGCGACACCGCGGCGGCGAGATTGGTCTGCGCGCCCTGCGCGGGCGGCTCGGGCCACGTCCAGTCCGCGTGGCCGGCGGCGGGCACGGCGAGCAAGGTCGGGGAGGCGCCCGCCGTCACCGCGCCCACGACCACGCGGCCCGGCCAGTTTTTCCGCAAGGCCTCCGCGGCCTCACGCGCGGCGGCGGCTCCGCTGGCGCCGAGGCTGCGTGAATCATCAATGACGAGCACCGCCGCTTGCTCCGTGCTGCGCTCAACCCGCGCCGGGGAAGCCAGCGCGACGATGGCCAGCAGCACGAGCAGCGCGCGGGTGATGAGCAGCGCGCGTTTGCGCCAGCCTTCCAGCGGCTGGGCCGAGCCGGCATCCGCCCACAACAACCACGCCAGCGCGGGCAGCGCCAGCAAGAGCAACCAAGGATGTTCCCAATCAAGGGCGGTCATGGCGGGTGGGTGTCAAAAAGAGCGGAGCAACGGCGGCTCGGCGCGTGTGTCAACGCTCGCCACAGAGCAAAAAATCCCCGGCCGTGGCGAAGAGGGGAGGATTTCTTCGCACGACCGGGGAAATGTTCGATAATATGAAAGGGGAGGGGAAGGATGAA
>CAZQUC010000277.1:4569-5969 GCA_964596095.1 uncultured Enterobacteriaceae bacterium | reverse complement strand
CGCCTCGGCATCAACAACCCCGACCAATACGGCACCCTCTTCTCCCTGCGCCAGGAGCTCTTCCGCCTCCGCACCGACGCCGCCACCACCGAGGATGACAAAGCATGGCGGCAGGTTCTGGAGCAGCACATCATGAGCAACCTGCTCAACGATCCCGATGTCGCGCTTTATTGCCGCAACCTCCGCAAGCCTGACGGCTCCTCCGTGCCCGGCCTCGCCATTCCCTTCGCCTCCACCATCGGCCACGGACTCAACTTCTTTGGACTCCCGCTCGCCGCCGGCGACCACGCCTACACCGCGTCGAACTACGCCACCAAGATCTACTCCGCCGGGGTGGTCCTCAAAGGCTACATCGGCATGGACCCCTACGCTATCGGCACGCCCAATGCCGGCGGCCCCTCCAGCGCCGATCCCAATGCCCTCAGCGCCACGCCCTACGTCTATCTCATTCCCGCCGGCATCGATAGCATGCTGGCCTCGCCGCTCGGCGATACCGCCATCGTGCGCTCCTGGGCGGTCAAGGACCAGGCCATCCCTCTGCCCTTCGACCTGGGCCAGAGCGACTTCGCCGCCACGCAGTTCTTCACCCCGCAAGGCACGCTCAACGAGCAACTGTGGATCCTTCGCAAGCACCAGGCCTTCCGCCCGGTCAATGACCCCGCCTACTTCTACAGCAGCCTGCCCGGTGAGTTCACCAACAACCGCCTCGTCGGTCGCAGTGTCTGGAACAGCCAATGGAAGCTCGTCATCCCCGCCTACACCCTGCTCAACCGCGAGGATGACGCCCTCGACCGCTTCGTGCGCAGCGTCACCGACATCCAGATCTTCCTCCGCACCTATTCCCATTCCGGCAATTGATGAGACCTCCCGTCCGGATCGTGACCCTCCTCTGGCTCGTCGCCGTCCTGGCCGCTGGTCTCTGGCTTCTCCTGCGCGCCTTCCCCCGGGAGGAGGCGCGTCGCGCTTCTTACACGGCCTCCGTTCCCGTTCCACCAGGCCAAACCCTTCGCGACGACTGGCCGGCCGAAGAGGTCTTTCGCCGCGCCTTTTGGCGCCACCCCGGCGCCGGCGACCGCATCGTCCACGCCGTCCGCCTCGAATGGTCCGGCGACGATGGCGTCAGCCGCTGGGCGTGGTTCCTGCAACTTCACCCCGGCTCCGAACTCTTGCGCGATCTTCGCGATCCCGCCACCTTCGGCCTCGCTCCTTCCCCCCATCCGCGCCCTTGGCTTCCGGACGATCTCCCCGCCCCGGATTGGTTCCTCCGGCCTCCGGATAAGCTCTCCACGGAAATTCTCCAACATCCCTCGCAATCCCTCACCCTCTTCTACCGGCCCTCCGAAAACCTCCTCTTTGCCTCCGATCACGGCCAAGGATTCGCCCGTCCCCTACAGGAATAA
>CAZQUC010000277.1:0-4469 GCA_964596095.1 uncultured Enterobacteriaceae bacterium | reverse complement strand
CCTCCTCTTTGCCTCCGATCACGGCCAAGGATTCGCCCGTCCCCTACAGGAATAAGCGCTCTTTCCAAACCCGCCGCGCCTTCGCCGAGGTGGCCACAGCCCTATAATTCGCGGCCAGATTGGTTGCCGCCACCGGCTTTCCCGATGTCCCTCCGGGACGATACCGGGCAGGAATCATTGGGGGCAAGCCGCGTTCCACGCAGGCCGGCACTTGACGAAACGAGGCCGCCGTGGACAATGGCCGCAGCTTCGGAAAACCACGGAGCGAATGTTCTTTACCAGTTTTTTCCTGCGGTGTTCGTGACATTTGGCAACCGGGCCCGAACCGATATAACCAAACGGAGACACCACCGGTCATGGCCGGAAATGCCACGCCTTCTTGGAAGGCAGGCCCGGCCCCGGCGTCTCCACCTGACCCAGTCAGGGAACGCGGCCCCTACCAACGGACGGCACTCGCGGGAAAACCTTTTCTTCTCTGAAAAAGGAAGCCGCGCCGGGCGCGGCTTCACTCCCGAAAAGCTCAGGCCAGCGAATAAGGATCGATGTCGAGGACGAGGGTCACCTCTTTGGGCAGCGGGGTTTTGGCGAGCACGGCGCGGAGGGGGACGAGCATGCGCTTGATGCTGCGGGCGCGGAGGAGGAGTTGGAAGCGGAAAAGTTTTTCCGCGCGTTGGAGCGGGGAAGGGGAGGGTTCGCCGGTCTGCACGTCGTCGGGCAGTTCGCGCTTGAGGCGGAGGGTGAGGTTGTCGAGCGTGAAGCGCGCGAGTTCCTCGTTTTCGGAGCGCACGGTGACCAGCAGCGCGCTGGCATAGGGAGGGAAGGAAAAGGCCTGGCGCATTTCCAGCTCCTGCTCGGCGAAGCCCGTGAAGTCACCGTGCCGCGCGAACTGGATGGCCGGCACATGCGGCGCGAAGGTTTGCACGATGACCTCGCCCGGCACCTCGCCCCGGCCCGCCCGGCCCGCGACTTGGGTCAACAATTGGAACGTCCGCTCGCCCGCGCGGAAGTCGGGCAGGTGCAGGCTCAGGTCCGCATACAGGATGCCGACAAGGGTGACGTTGGGAAAGTGGAGCCCTTTGGCGATCATCTGCGTGCCGATGAGGAGATCGAGCTTGCGGGCCTGGAAGGCGAGCAGGGTGTCGCGCAGTTGGTGCTTGCGGCCCATGGTGTCGGTATCGACGCGGGCGAGCCGGGCGTGGGGGAAGACGCGGCGCAGGGTTTCCTCCGCGCGCTCGGTGCCGTAGCCGGCCAGCTTGAGAGAGGGATCCTGGCATTCCGGGCAAAATTTGAGCGGCAGCCGTCGGAACCCGCAAATGTGGCAGATGAGCCGGTCTTCCTGCCGGTGCAGCACCAGCGTGACGCTGCAATGCGGGCAGGTCACGGCATGCCCGCAGGCGAGGCATTGCACGGCGCCGGCATAGCCGCGGCGGTTAAGAAAGAGAATGGTCTGCTCGCCGCGTTGCAGGCGGGTGTCGATGGCGAGGCGCAGCGGCTCGGACAAGATGGCGGGCGTGCCGCGGTCGCGCGATTTCTCCAGTCGCAGATCGACCACCCGCACCAGCGGCAGCCGGCAGCCATCGATGCGTTGGCTGAGGGTGAGGAGCCCGTATTTGCCGGTCTGCGTGTTGCGCCAGCTTTCGAGGCCGGGGGTCGCGCTGCCTAACACTATGGCACACTGCTCCAGCTTCGCGCGCATCACCGCGACATCGCGTCCATGATAGCGAGGCACGGTGTCCTGTTTGTAGGAGGCTTCGTGCTCTTCATCGACGATGATGAGGCCGAGGTTTTCCAGCGGGGCGAAGACGGCGCTGCGGGCGCCGATGACGATGCGGGCGCCGGAGCGCGCGATGCGGTGCCATTCGTCGTGGCGCTCGCCGTCGCCGAGATGGCTGTGCAGCACGGCGACCTGCTCCTGCTCGCCGGCGAAGCGCGCCTTGAAGCGCTCGATGGTCTGCGGGGTGAGGGAGATCTCCGGCACCAGCACGAGCACGGTGCGACCGCGCGCCAGGGCATGGGCCGCCGCCTGCAAATAGACCTCCGTCTTGCCGCTGCCGGTCACGCCGAAAAGCAGCAACGGCTTGGCGGCCGCGGGATCGTCGATGGCCGTGAGCACGGCGGCGAGCGCGGCGGCCTGCTCCTCATTGAGCGAAAGCGGGGCGCTGGGGAGAAAGGTCGCGGCTTCCTCCGGCACGCGCTCCTGCACGGCGGTGGTGATGACGACCAGCTTCTTCGCCTCCAGCGCGCGGGCGACGCCGGCAGGCAGTTCGGCGAGCGGCAGCGTCCGGTCCGGCGCGGCGGCGAGGCGGGCGAGCGTTTCGGCCTGACGCGGGGCTTTCGTTTCCAACGCGGCGACGGTGGCGGCCTCCGGCTCCTGCGCGAGCGTGACGAGCTTCCGATGATGGAAGCCCTGTTTTTCGTTGCGCACCGACATCGGCAGCAGGCTGCGCATCACCTGCTCCAGCGGCGCCGCGTAGTAATCCGCGATCCAGCGGGCGAGCGCGAGCAGGGCCGGCGGAATGACCGGCTGGTCCGCGATGAGCGCCGTGAGGGGCTTGAGCGGCACGCGTCGCGCCGGCGCGACCGCCACCGTGGTGTCGCCGGACATGGTGAAGGGCTCCCCGGGCAGCGAGAGCGCCGTGTCGTCGGGCGCCGGGACAAGCGCCGTCACCGTGCCCGTGGCGCGCTGATGACGCAACGGCACGCGCACCCGGCTGCCCGCGCGCACCTGCCCGGCCAGCGTCTCGGGCACTGCGTAATCGAAGATCAACTCGGACGGCCCGTCGATGAGCACTTTCGCGATTTCCGCCATCGGACCGCCAGAGTGCGGCGCGCGCGCCCTGCGCCAACTGGTTTCGCCGGTGGCGCGGGGAATTTTTTCCAAGTCGAGGCTAGATTTGGAGTGCGGAGGCTTGCCGCCGCTTTTCGGCTCACCGGCTTGCCGGTGAGGGGGCGTTGGAGAGAAAGAAGGGCCGGCAGAATCTGTTAAAACTTCAGAGAGGCTGATCTGCCCCGCCGCGAGGGGCAAGCCCCGTCTCCCCCAGAGCGGCGGCAAGCCATCCGCACTCCAGAGACCACTCTTTTGATGCAAACCCCGGCAGTCTGATGTAAGCCCTTTGCTCCATGAGCATCACTCTTCTCAGCGGCACGAATCGCCCCGGCAGCAACACGCGCCGGGTCACCGCCGTGTTGGAAAAACTTTATCAGGAAGCGGGGCATCCCGTGAACGTGCTGGACCTCGCGGACTTGCCGGCGGAGGTCTTTTCCCCCGGGTCTTACGCGGAAAAACCCGCCGGTTTTGAACCCTTCGCCGAGGCCGTGCTCGCCAGCCATGGCCTGCACGTGGTGACGCCGGAATACAACGGCGGCTTCCCCGGCGTGCTGAAATACTTCATCGATCTGCTGCCGTTTCCCGAGAGCTTCGAGCACCGCCCCGTGGCCTTCACCGGCCTGGCCGCGGGCCAATGGGGCGCTCTGCGCGCCGTGGAGCAATTGCAGGCCATCTTCGGTTACCGGAATGCCTACCTGTTTCCCGAGCGCGTCTTCATCCCCGGCATCGGTCGGCTCTTCGCCACGGACGGGCAGTTGCAGGATGAGAACCTCATGATCCGCCTCCGTCAGCAGGTGAAAGGATTCGCGGAATTTTCCGCCCGCTTCGATGCCGATGATCACCACGACCGCTGAGGAATTTTTACAGAAGGAAGGGAAGGAGGCGAAGCCATGAATGAACCTCTTCGCTCCCTTCCCATCCTTCTGTAAAATAAAAAAATCGACCACCCCCACCGACTTCCGCTGTCACCTTCTCGCCGCTTGCCAAGTTCCCCATCCCCGCCACGATAAACCTGTTATGACGACCAGCGAAACCGCCCGCGATATCATCGACACGTTGCTCGGCTACCTCGGATTTTACGTCCACATCGAGGAAACCGGCACGCCCGAGGCGCCTGCCTTCCAGCTTTTCGCTGACGACAGCGAACTGCTCATCGGCCGCGACGGCGAGCGGCTGGAGGACATCCAGTATCTCGTCAACCGCCTCCTCCACACCCGCGTGCCCGACGCCCCGCACGTCCGTCTCGACATCGCGCATTACCGGGCGATCAAGGAGGACCAAATGCTCGAGCACGCGCGCCGCCTCGCCCTCCGCGTGCGCCGCACCGGCCGCCCCGCCAAGCTCCCGCCCATGAACAGTTACCAACGCCGACTCATCCACAATCTCTTCAAGGACGACGCCGACATCAAGACGTGGAGCCCCGAAGACGCCCTGCGCATCAAGCGCGTCACCCTCCTGCGCCGCGCGCCCGCGAAATCCGCTTCCTGAGCCGCGGCCGCCGATGGCGTCTGTCACGCAGCCGCAAGAGCTACTTCCCGCGCCATGTCCGAGCCATCCTTCGCCCACGATCGCCCGTCCCTGCTGCGTCACAAAGGCTGCTGGCTGACCTTCGCCACCGTCATTCCGCTGCTCATCGGCATGG
>CAZQUC010000276.1:0-6003 GCA_964596095.1 uncultured Enterobacteriaceae bacterium | reverse complement strand
CGTTTCTGATTGGACCGATCCTGCGGCCCTTCCTCACGCGCTTTGTCGTGCTTTTATGGATCGGCGGAGGCGCGATGGCGCTTCCGTCCAGCCCAGCCATGAGCCCCCTGCCAGAGGGCCTGTCGTTCTCTTCCCGGCCCGTCTTGACGCGCGTTCTCCAGAGCTTATCCTGCCCTGTGATCGTCGAGCGTTTGCCGGAGCTGTTGAAATTCTCCAAAGAGGAGAAGTGGCAACTCGTGGTCGAATTGCAGGATGAACTCCTGGCCGATGATCCCACCGAGGAGGAGCCGTTGAAATCCGACATTGTGGCCGCCCTCGATCGCAGCATGCGGCATTACTGCGAACATCCGGAATCGGCCGTCACCCTGGATCAGTTGACCGAGAAAATGGGCCGCCTCAAAAAATGAACGAGGTGGTGGTCCTTTCCGGCGCCGAGCAGCAGGTGTTTGGCCTTTATCGAAGGCTGGAGGATAACGCTGAAGGGCTCGGAGACGCGTTCTACTCCGACTTCTGCCGAGGGTGCGTCCGGCTGTCGCAATTCCCCGAAATAGCGCCGCGATACCGCCATCAATACAGAAAACTCTTGCTACAAAAGTGGCAGACAGGGATTTTCTACTCCATTCAAGGCTCGCGAATCATGATTTCAGCGGTCATAGATGTGCGCCAGCAACCGGAAACTATCCGCCGTTATCTGGACTCTCTCTGATGCGCGGGCTGGAAGCCCGCATCACGTTCGGCTGGGTTTGCTCCCTTTCGACAGCCTCTTCAAGGACACTCCAACCCCGCGTGTGACTGGGAAGGTTCATCGGTTGGTGGCATCAGGATGATCAGTATTCCCGCGGCGGCACGGGCCGCGGCAAGGTTTCGCGCAAGGCGGCGGCTTGGGCGGGATCGCTTTTTTCCAGCGCGGCAAAGGCTTGCTGGAGCACGAACTGGCGAGGGCCACCTTTCATCCAGCGAAGAGCAAGTGGGATGACTTCCGCCGGACGGGATCCAGCCCATTCCCGACAGTAATTCCCAGCGACTTGCATGGGAAACGCCCCGGGAGGGGCCGCATCAATGAAACGCCTCGCGTCTTCCGGCGCGGCCTTCACCCAAGCCAGTGCCACTTGATCGCGGGCGCCGGCATGTCCGAGGCCATCCAAACTATCGGCCAATGCCAATGCCGATTGAAGATCGGTTTTCGCCAATTCTCCTGCCGCCGCGGCGATCCCTCGATCCCGCAGCGGGGATGGCGGCAGACGTTGCAAGGCATCCAGGTTTTCCAGCAAGGCGGCCCCTTGCTTCGTCAGATAAGCGGGGATCACTCCCAAAAAAGGCGCTTCGCTCTGCGTTCCCAAACGGATGGCTTGGAAGGCATCCTGTTCCAGTATCGCCGCGATGACAGAACCCGACGCAAAGGGAGATTGCAGACCATCCATTCGTTCCGCCCCGGCAAACGCGGCCTCGGGGTCTTTTTCCGCCCATTTTTGAAAAAATGGCCGCGACCACATGGCCGGCCACTTTGGGGAAGGTGACACCCGGTCGAGCGCCTGGGCGAAACCTTCGGGATCACGCTCCAGCCACTGGTCGATCAGCATGGGCATGAGGCTGGGCATGTCCTCGGGAAGGCGTTCGAGGAGCAGGCTGAGATCTTCAGGACGGGATTCGGCGATCAAATTCAACCACCGCATCCGGGCCTGGGTGGCTGAGGGCTCGCGCTCCAGGCGATTCAGCGCCGCCTCCAAGGAAGGTGGTGACTCCAAGGGCGACGATGCCTCTGAACGATGATGTGGTGCTTTCTCCGCCTGTGCTGGCAAAGCGGCAGGAGCAAAGGCGCGCGCCGCCAGCCACCCGGAAACCAAGGCGGCGGCGAATACCAGAAGATGAAAGGCAAGGCGTTTCACGGCGTGGCGGAAGTTTGGGGCTGGAGCGAAAGCCAGCGCGACCGCTCTTCGGCGCGGAGCGGAGCCTGCTCCAAGGCGGCGCGCGCCAGTTCGGCATCGCGGTTCCAGAGATCAGGCAGGATTTTCTCCAAAGCGTTGGCGCGTTGAGTTTCGTCCGCCACGCTGGCGGCCCAGGCCACGGCGGCGGCGGGCTCGATTTCCCGCACCTGCTCGGCGAAAACGGCCGCCGCCGCATCGCGGGCTTCCCCGGGAGGCAGCCCCGCCAGCCATGCCGACACGGCGGGCGGATCGTCCCTGCTCAGCACCTTGGTGATCGAAGGAAAGATGGCCTCTTGGTCGCTTCCTTCCGGCACCGAGGCTGCCCAAGCGAGCGTTTCCTCCGTCGCCATCTGCCGCGCGGCGGCGGTGGCGATTTCCGCCAGCGCCAGCGACCGCGCCTGGCCGGCGGGCAGTTCCAGCACCCGTGACCACGCTGGCGACGGATCGATCTCCGCCCACATCCTGGCCGCCTGTTGCAACACATTGGCGGAAATTTCGTCGTCGGGTTGGGCGGCCAGCTTCTCCAACGTGCGCTCAAACAAACGAGCGCCCTGCCGTTCGTCCGCATGGGCCAAGGTAAAGTCCACCTGCTCCTTGAAGTCGCCTTCCGGCAACGCCGCGGCCCAGGCCCGCGCCGCCGCTTCATCGCTTTTCAGCCATTGCACCAGGGCATGATCAGCCGCCGCATCACGCCACGCGTTGGCCGGAGCTTGCGCGGCGGCGGATAAAGTTTTCGAGGGTTCACCCGGCAGCAACGCGTTGATGAGCGTGTTTTGGCTTTCAAACGGCTCATCCGCCTGAAGGAGCAGCGCCGTTTCCGGCGAAGACCGCGCCATATAACTCGCCAGCTCCACCGGAATCCGCCATCGCATAGAATCGTGCTTTTCCAAATTCTGCTGAATCCACTCCACTACTTGCCGGGGATTTTCCTTCAGATGCGGCACCAGCCCGCGGGTGAGCTTGTCTTGGATGAAATCATGGCCGCTGTTGACCAAGCTCAGCTCACGGATGAACTCCCCGGCCTTCATCCAATCCTCCTGCATCAGACGCGGCAGCAGTGCGGAAAGTCCGGCCGAGGCGGCCTTGGGATCGGCGGAAGCTTTCACCCGCTCCATGGCCGCATGGAGGTCCTGCCCGGCCATCATGTCCACCAACACGCGCTCGACGCGATACCGCTCGCTGCCCGAAAGCGTCTCCGCAAAAGCCAGCGTCTCTGCTTCCGAATATTCCAACAGACCTCGAATGGCCCGCTCGGTGAGTGCGACATAGGCCTCTCCCTTGACGCCGTCCGGCTCCTGCCGTGCCAATTCGAAGAACCGACGCGGCTCCTTGCTGGCGGCGCTGATCAGCCCGATCCACGCCTTTCTGCCATGCGCGCCCGCATCACTCTTGGCCGCCACGACGGCGGCCGCCGGGTCCGTCTTGAACCATGCGACGAAAAAGGCCTCCGCCGCGTCGCGGGGATTCGCCTTCAGCACCGCCCATGCGCCATGCGGATCAAGCTGCGCCCAGCGCTGCGCGATCAACTCATCGCGGGCCGCTTGGTAGGGAGAATCTCCCGCCTCCTCCCACAGCCGCCGCAATTCCGTGGCGTCAGCGGATTCGAGCTTCTTCGCAAAATCCCACTCGGCCGCCAGCGCGGAATCAGAGGGGCGCGGGGAGGCAACATTGCCATCATCCCTCCGACCGGTCGTCAATGATTCCGACGCGAAGGGCGTCGTGGCATCGGCGGCAGTGACGATTTTCGGAGGTGGCGGCCACCCCAGCCAGCATCCGACCACCGCGCCAGAAAGTGCCGTCACTGCCATCAAAGTCGGGGTTGTATATTTTGCGGCCATTTTATCGAATGGAGGTGAGGCGTGGCAGAAATTAACACTCGCGTCTTGCGGATCAATAGCACCGTTCGGATCAATATCCACGTGGTGGCACCGGACGCGGCAAGGTTTCGCGCAGCGCGGCGGCGTGGGCGGGATCGGTTTTTTCGAGGGTGGCGAAGGCTTTTTGGAGGACGTTTTGGCGGGAACGGCCGGTCAGCCAGCGCAAGGCCCACGGGATGGCCTCGGCCGGTTGGTCGGCCGCCCAGGCTTCGCCGAGTTTCGCGGCCACGGCGGCGCGCAGGAGGAGATCGGAGGTGGTTTCCACGAAGTCCCGCGCTGTGTCCGGCTCCGCTTTCACCCATTGGCCCGCGATGGCCATGCGGGCGCTGGTCTGGAAGGTGGAACCGATGTGCTCCGTGAACGCCAAGGCCGCACGCACGTCCGTCTTGGCCATTTCGCTGGCGGCGGTGACCAACAGCCGCTCACGAAACGGGGAGGGAGCGAACTGCCGGATGGTCTCGGCTTGGGCCAACACTTGCTCGGGATGCCGTTGCGCCCAACCACTGGCGGAGAAGGAAATCATGTCCGCGGGCACTTGGGCGCACCACGCCAGCGCCTGGTCGGGATCGGTATCAAACCGCTTCATGATGACGGCGTGGATGGCGCTGTGGCGCAGGTCACGGACCGTGGTGGTGGCTTGGGCGAAGGCGGCTTTCGGATCCCGCTCCGCCCAGCGGTAGTAAAACTCGTGCGCCCAGTCCATCGCTTTTCCGCTCGAAAGCGGAAAGCTTTCCAAAGCGCGGGCCAACGCCGCCGGATCGCGCTCCAGCCAGTGGTTGATGAACACAATGAGTAACTCGCGGTCCAGTTCTTCCAGCAGGAGCAAGAGCGCGGGGATGTCCTCGGGTCGGGCGGTGGCGAGGCGGGGCAGCAGGCGTTCGGTTTGGTGGGTGAACGAAGGCAGCGTGTCCAATTCGTCGGCCACCTGCCGCCATTCGTTTCCCGCATGACGCAGCGCCGGGGGCGCCGACGGACCATCGAAGGGATGGAGCGGGGGCGGCGCTTTTCCGGGCGTGAGCGCGCGGGTGATCAGCCAGCCCAGCGCCAGGCTGGAAACGAAAATCATCAAGGGTGTCGAGAACTGTTTCACGTTCATCGGGCCGGGGGGGTGGTGGGTTGATAATTTTGCCAATAAGCCCGCTCCTCGGCGGTGAGCGCGGCCCGGTCCAACGCCGCGCGGGCGGCGGCGAGATCGCGTTGCAGAAGCGGAGGCAGGATTTTTTCCAGAGTCTGCGTGCGAAGGTCGCCGGGCGCCAAGGTGGCGGCCCATTGCACGGCGGCGGCGGGTTCGATCTCCCAGACGTTCTCGGCAAAGGCGGCCACGGCTTCGTCGCGCACCGGTCCCGGCTCCAGCGCGACCAGCCATTCCGAAACCGCCGGAGGATCATCGCGGGTCCAGGCGGCGGTCACCGCGGGAAGAGCGGCACGTTGGTCCGCCTCGTCCGGCAAGCCGGCCACCCAGGCCAGGGTGTCGCGGGGCGACGAGAGCGAGGCCGCGGTGGCGGCGATCCGGCCCAGCGCCACCTTTCGGGCCTCGCCATCGGGCAAGGTCAACACCTGCGACATGGCGGCGGCCGGATCCCTGAAGACCATGGTATTTAATGACGAGGCCAGCAGATTGACATAGGCCGGATGATCCGGCTGCGCGGCCAGGCCGGCCAGCGCGGTCTGGAAGACGCGGGCGGCGAGGTCCTGCCCGGATGTTTGGAGCGCGGCCTGCGCCCGGTCTTTGAATTCCCCGGCCGCCAGTCCTTCCACCCACGCGGCGGCCGCCCCCGGGTCGGCGCTCCGCCAGTGGTCGAGGGCTTGATTGACCATCAGGTCGCGAAACGCGCCGGCCGGCGCCTGGGACGCCGCCGCGAGGAGGGTGGTGGGGTCGCCCTGCGGCGAGGGAAGCAACAGCAACGAGTGGTTCGTGAACGCATCCTGCTCGCGCAAAATGAGAGCCGCGGCGGGATGATCGGCGAGGCATTCCTTGCTCAGCGAGATCAATAAATCATTCCTGATCCAGTCGCTCTGGGCGAGATTCGTATTGATCCAGCCGGCGACCTGCCGGGGATCGACGGCCAATTGCTCGCGCAGCTTGGGCAACAAGGCCCATCCCAGGCCGGACATGTCTTCCTTGATCTCCAGCCCGCGCAGCACGTCACCGGCCTGCAACCAATCGTGTTCCATCAACTTTGGCATCAAGGCGGTGGCGG
>CAZQUC010000275.1:4746-6017 GCA_964596095.1 uncultured Enterobacteriaceae bacterium | reverse complement strand
GTGATGGCCGGGCGCATCGCGCAATTGGTGACCGAGCAACGCCTCGGCGGCGCGCTCAAGGATTTCGTCGCCGGCGGCGGCTATGTGCTGGGGATTTGCAACGGCTTTCAGATTCTCACCAAGCTGGGCCTGTTGCCCAAGGCGAGCCTCATCGACAACGTCTCGGGCCGGTTCCAATGCCGCTGGAGCCGGTTGCGCGTGCAAAACGCGGACAATCCGTTTTTGCGCGATTTGCCGACGGATCTCGACATCGAATTTCCCATCGGTCATGCCGAGGGCCGGTTGGTCGCGCCGCCCGGAGAAGCCGAACGTTACCGCCGCGAGGGCTTGGCCGCGCTGACTTACGCCGACAATCCCAACGGCTCCGAAGCCGACATCGCCGGCCTGCAGGACGCCACCGGCCGCGTCTTCGGCCTCATGCCGCATCCCGAGCGTTTTCTCTACGCCAATCAGCACTATGACCGCGATTGGAGCGCCGCCACCGGCGAACCCGAGTGGGGTTGGGGCTACTACTTCTTCAAATCCATCTACCGCGAGTTGTCCGGAGAACGGAAGCTGCTGGCGGCATAACCCATGCCCTTGTCACCCCAACCCTTCTGGAGTGCGGAGGCTCGCCTCCGCTTTGCGGCGGGAGAGGGGCTTGCCCCTCGGGGCGGGGAGAGGCGGCTTGCCCGGAACAAAAGCGTGCTCCTGCCAGGCAGGGGAGACGCGCCGACAAGCCAATATAGAGAAAAACGGCGGCCCGCCTCCACGCTCCAGAAAGGCGCCGTTTTCCTGGCGCTGGTCGTGACGGGTGGCCCCGCCTTCGCCGCGGAGCGGGTGCTGGGCGACCGCACTTTCACCTTTCCCGACGATTACACGCTGGAAGTCGCGGCCGGTCCGCTGCTCGTGGAACGACCGATGGAGGCGGATTTCGATGACAAGGGGCGGCTCTATGTCACGGAATCCTCCGGTTCCAACGAGCCGGTGACGGAGCAGTTGCAAAAAAAGCCGCATCGTGTGCTGCGGCTGGAAGACACGAATGGCGACGGCATCTTCGACACCCGCACGGTCTTCGCCGACGGGTTGATGTTCCCGGAAGGCTGCCTGTGGCACGAAGGATCGGTCTATGTGGCCGCCCCGCCGCACATCTGGAAATTCACCGACGGGGATGACGATGGCGTGGCCGAGCGGCGCGAGATTTGGTTCGATGGCAAAACACTCACGGGCTGCGCGAACGATCTGCACGGGCCATATCGAGGGCCGGACGGCTGGCTTTACTGGTGCAAGGG
>CAZQUC010000275.1:1214-4646 GCA_964596095.1 uncultured Enterobacteriaceae bacterium | reverse complement strand
ATCCATGCCGTGCGCGGCGGCGTCTGGGGCAAAGACCACGACGTGCTGGAAGGGCATCCGCGCACCGGGGGTCTGCTGCCGCCGATGACCCATCTCGGCCCCGCCGCCCCGGCCGGGCTGGTGCGCTACGGCCGTGATCTGCTCTGCGCGCAATTCAACATGCGCAAGGTCAGCCGACACGAGTTGGAAGCGTCCGGCGCGACGTGGCGGACCGTGGACTCGGATTTTCTCGTCTGCGACCATCCGGATTTTCATCCCACCGACGTGCTGCAAGCCCCCGACGGCAGCGTGCTCGTCATCGACACCGGTGGCTGGTATAAATTGTGTTGCCCGACGTCCCAACTGGCCAAGCCCGAGGTGCTGGGCGCAATCTATCGCTTGCGGAAAAAGGGCGGCGAAGTGCCGGTGGCCGCGCCGTCGTCGTCCCTCGCCACCATGCCATTTCACCGGCAACGAAAAGAGGCGGAGGAAATCGGTCGGCAGCGCCTCAAGACCGCAATCCTCGCTCTGTTCGAGGCCCTCGCGGCTCCCGAGGTGGACCGCTTTCTTTTCCATGCCTACACCTACGCGTTGCTGGAAATCGGCGACCCCGTGAGCACCCGCGAGGGCTTGGCGCGGGAACATCCAGCGGCTCGCGCCGCCGTGTTGTATGCCTTGGAACAAATGCCGGACGGCGGCTTGCGGGAAGCGGACGTGGCTCCGCATTTCGGCGCGGCGGACGAGCGGTTGCGCGAAGCCGCGCTCTTCGTCGCCGCGCGCCATCCCGAGTGGACCGACGGCCCCGCCGCCTGGGTCCGCGAGCAACTCGCGCGGCCCGACGCCGGAGGTGAGACGTTGCGGCAGACCCTGCTGGCGTTGAAATCTCACCCGGGCTTGCGCGAGTTGATCGGCACGGAACTCACGAACGCGCGTTCCACCGCGGCGCGGGCGCAGTTGCTGGGGCTGATGTCGGCGTTGGCTCCCAAATCCTTGCCGGAAAGCTGGCGACCTGGACTGGCTTCGGCGCTGGCCGACGACGGCACGCCGGCCCAGGCCGCGGCCCTCGACGTGCTGGCCCATGCCACGACCGCTGAGCGCGTGTTTTGTCACGACACCCTCGCTGTGCTGGCCGTCAACCCGGACATTGGCGTGCACCCGCGCTTGCGGGCCTTGGCGTTGCTGGAGAGACGGTCATTGGAGCCGGAGACTTTCGACTTCGTCCTCGATCACTTGCGGCAGCCCGTGACCGCCGCGACCGCGGCCCGAGTCTTGAGCGGCGCGCGGCTCGACGCGGCGCAGTTGGTGGCTCTTGCCGAAGTCTTTCCCGAGGCGGGCTTGATGGAGCGTCCGTTGCTCTTGAAATGCTTTGCCGGAGCGACGGATGAAACGGCCGGACTCGCCTTGGTCGCGGCGCTGGAGAAATCCGGCGCGCTGGCCGCGCTCGCGGAGGACGCTCGCCGCGAAATCTTCGCCCACTTTCCCGAACGGGTGCAAGCCACGCTCGCCGACGCACGGGCGAAGTCGGCCGTTCCGGATCATGCGGCACGGCTGGATGAATTGGAGCGCACCCTCCCGGCCGGAGACGCCGCGCGCGGCCAGGTCGTCTTCCAATCCGCCCCAGCCGCCTGCGCAACCTGCCACCCGCTCGGCTACAAAGGCGGCCATCTCGGGCCGGACTTGAGCAAAGTGGGCGCGATCCGCGCCCGGCGGGATTTGTTGGAGGCGGTGGTTTTTCCCAGCGCCAGCTTCGTGCGCAGCTACGAACCGGTGCTCATCACGAGCCACGACGAGTCGGTCGTGTATGGTATCGTCACCAATCAGGGCCGCGACACCCTCACCGTGGCCACCGGCGCGGCCACTCCAGAGACCCAAGTGCCACTCGCCGACATCAAGTCCATGACCCCCGGCGCCTTTTCTCTCATGCCGCAAGGCATCGACCACATCCTCAAGCCCGAAGAACTGGCCGACCTGATTGCCTTCCTGCAATCCTGTCAGTGACCGGATGCCGAGGCCGGCCTGACAGCGCTCGACAACACCGCCGGCGTCGGCATGGATGAGGCGTGAATCCACACCATGCCGCCATCCTGCGGGACGACACCATCGCCGCCATCGCCACGCCGTTCGGACAAGGGGCGCTGGCCGTCCTGCGCGTGAGCGGGCCGCGCGCGCGGGAGATCGTGCAACGTCGGTGGCGCGGCGCGGCGTTCACGAAGCCCCGCGTGGTGCATTGGGGTAAAATCGTGGAAAACGGCCCGCGCCCGGCGGGGGAGGGGAGCGCGTCGGCCGAAGTCATCGATGAAGTGTTGGCGGTCTGGTTTCGCGGACCGGCCAGTTTCACGGGTGAGGACATCGTGGAAATCTCCTGCCACGGTGGCGTGCTGGTGACGCGAAAAATCTACGAAGCCCTCCTCCGCGCCGGTGCGCGGGCCGCGGAGCCGGGGGAATTCACCCAACGCGCTTTCCTGAACGGCAAGCTGGATCTCACCCAGGCCGAGGCGGTCATGGACCTCATCACCGCCCGCTCGGACCGCGCCCTGCGCGCGGCCACCCGCCAGTTGGAGGGCCGCCTCGGCGACGCGCTGCGCGGCCTGCGTGAGGACACCCTCGCCCTCCTCGCCCACATCGAAGCGTATCTGGATTTTCCCGACGAGGATATCGACCCCGAAACCGGCGCCGCCCTGCTTGCCCGGCTGGACACGCTGCTGAGGACGGTGGAGAAACTCCTCGCCACCGCCGACCAAGGCCGGATCCTGCGCGAAGGCGTGGCCACCGCCTTGCTCGGCGCGCCCAATGTCGGCAAATCCAGTCTGCTCAACCGCCTCGCCGGCTTCGACCGTGCCTTGGTCAGCGACCAGCCCGGCACCACCCGCGATACGGTGGAGGAATACCTCACCCTGCGCGGCCTGCCCTTGCGTCTCATCGACACCGCCGGCCTGCGCGAAACCGCCGAAGCCCTGGAGAAAGCCGGCATCGCCCGCACCCATGCCGCGCTTGCGCAAGCCGATCTGGTGCTCGAAGTCGTGGATGCCTCGCAGCCGCCGGAGACCTTCCCAAAAATCGACACCCCCGCCCGCCGCCTGCTCATTCTCAATAAATGCGACCTTGGCGAGCACCCCGGCTGGGCCGGCACTGACGCCGTGCGCGTCTCCTGCGCCACCGGCGCCGGATTGGAAGATCTGGCCGCCGCCATCGAAACCGCCTTGACCCACGGCGAAATTTCCTGGTCAGACGATTTGGTCGCCATCAATGCCCGCCATCAGCAATGCCTCCGGCGCGCCCACGAAGCCCTCCTCGCCGCCCGCGCTCTTTTGACCTCAGGCCAGCCCCCCGAACTCATCGCCGAAGAGCTCCGCAGTGCGCTCCACGCCCTCGGCGACGTCGTCGGTCACGCCGACGCCGAGGAGTTGTTGGGCGTCATCTTCGGCCGCTTCTGCATCGGAAAATGAGCGCTCC
>CAZQUC010000275.1:0-1114 GCA_964596095.1 uncultured Enterobacteriaceae bacterium | reverse complement strand
CCCTCAAAAATTGTTCTTTTCGTTCATTTTTTCTTGAACTTTATGAGAAAAATGATTCTCTCTCCTTCGTGCCCGCCACCGCGTCACTTCAAGCCGAATCCACCCCGCCCGCCTCAAAAGGAGCCGGGCTGGAATTGGTGCCTTTGGAGGTGGAAGTGATCGACCTGTTTGTCAGCGCGTTGCGGCTCATTGGCTTGCCCAAATCGCTCGGCGAGCTTTACGGCCTGCTCTTCATTTCCCCGGATCCGCTCAGCTTGGACGACCTGGTCAACCGGCTGCGCCTCAGCAAAGGCTCGGCCAGCCAGGGATTGCGCACCCTGCGGCAGATCGGCGCGGTCAAATTGGTCTATGTGCCCGGCGACCGCCGAGATCGCTATGTGCCCGAGGACGAATTGAAGAAACTGGTGTCGGGCTTTCTCAGCGGACAATTGATGCCCCATCTGATCGGCGGCCATGACCGGCTCACCCGCTTGCGTGAACTGGAAAAAGGCCATAACGGCAGCCTGACCGTCGTGCAGCGGGAAAGATTGCGCCGCTTGGGCAAATGGCATCGCCGCGCGCAAACCCTGGCCCCCTTGGTGGAGAAATTCATTGGCTGACCTATGAGCACCCCCCCCGACTCCGAAATCCCCGTGTGGCGATGCCTGCGTGCCAAGCCGAAGCACGAGCATTTGGCTTCCAAGCAATTGCGCCAACTCGGTGCCGGTGCCATCGAAACCTTCTGCCCGCGGTTGCGTCATCGGAAAGCGACCGCCCGCGGGCTGGTCTGGTTCGTGGAGGCGCTCTTTCCCGGTTATCTTTTCGCCCGCGCCGAATGGCCGCAATGGCAGCGGCTGGCCCTCGCCGCGCCCGGCGTCACCGGCCAGGTGCATTTCGGGGATTTCGTTCCTGAAGTCCCGGAGGCCTCGATTCTTTCCTTGAAGGAGGCCTTCCCGCCGGAGGAAGCCGCCCTGACCATCGTGACCAGCGAACTCATCGCCGCCGGCGACGAGGTGGAGATCGCCTCCGGCCCCCTGCGCGGCATGTCCGGCATGGTCACTCGCCTGCTGCCCGCGCGTGAAAGAATCGCTGTCTTGCTGGAGTTTTTGGGTAGCACCCGTGAGGTGGAAGTGCC
>CAZQUC010000274.1:0-6031 GCA_964596095.1 uncultured Enterobacteriaceae bacterium | reverse complement strand
AGACCGGCGCGCACAGGCGGAGGAAGCTGCGGCCGGCCATGCGCATGGCCAGCAGCCGGTCGGCCTGCGCGGCGCTGATCTGGCGCACTTGCCGCCGCACGGGGGCCGCCAGCTTGCCGTGCTCGGCCTCATAGTGGGGCAACCAGAGATCGATCAAGTCCACCAGGCGCTTGCCGCACGGCTGTTCCGTGATCCTCCAGAGGCGCCAGAGCACCTCCGCGACTTCCGGCCCATATCGTGGCGGCCGGCCCTTGCGCACGGCGGGATCGCCGCCCCAGCCAGCACGCGCATTGAGCAGCTTGATGGCGTGTTTGCGGCTGTAGCCGAACTGCTCGCACACCTCATCGATCAGGCGTGTGCGGCCTTGCCGCCCGCGCCCCGCGTAGCGCTGCCGCAACCGCGGCAGCATCTCTTCTCTGATTTTTTGACTCATCGACATCGACATGGGTTGCCGGTGTCATCCTTTTTGAGTCAACGTCCTGTTCCGCCCCACGCCGGCATGCCCCCTCCGGTATCAAAACTTTTGAGGCAACAGGTGTAGGTGCCGGCGGAAGGGGGAACAGCGCCTGGAGGGCTTCCCCAGGGTTTGCGGCGCGACGCGTCGCCGCGACGGGCGGCCGGTGCGCCATTCCGGCCAGGGCAGGTCGGCTGGATGTAGGTGGTTGAGCACCGGGCAGTGTTCGGCCGCGGGGAGGCTTCCGCGAGTCCTTTCCCTGTCCTCCAGCCCCGGAAAACTGTCCATTTTCCTGAAATAGGCAGCGCGGCGAGCCGTCTGGTGGCTCTTTCCTGATCGGCGCTTCCAATAGAAATCCATCAACTGCGGTATTTCGTGGCCGTGGCCGAAGGGCGGGGCTTTTCGCGGGCGGCCGCCCGGCCATGCCTCGACGATTACAGCGCCTCTCCCTCAGGCAGGGTAAGTCTCGGACTGCGGGTGCCCCTTGGCCGCGAGCATCGGGAGATCGAGGTGAACGTCCTGGAGGACACCACCGGGAATCTGCTGCGAGCCTTGGAGGATGGCGAGGTCGATATGGCGCCGGTCTCCACTTGTCGCCATGAATCGCCCATGACACCTGCTGACGATCAGCTTTCAAATTGCGCCAGAAATCGTGGCTTTTGCGCCAGAGTGCGGAATGGACGCTTGCTTTGGGAGAGGTAACTGACATTCATTCTCAATGACGGGATATTTTGGCAACAGGCCCTGGGGATTCGCGCCAGCCTCGCTCCCCTCATCCCCCGACCCACGTTTCCATGATTCGATCCTCTCCACAAAAAGAAGGTCAAACACGAATGGCCTCTCACCGACAGCGCGCCCAACCATGAAACATCGCCTCATCATCTGCCCGCTCCTCGCGCTCGCCGCCGTGCTCTTCTTGCCGCCGGCCATCGCGCAAGAGCCCAAGCCCGCGCCGGAAGAGCTGCGCGTCCCCAAGGATACGCGGTTTTATCAAGACCTCGCCTATGTGGAAAACGGCCATGAGCGGCAAAAGCTCGACCTCTTTCTCCCGCCCATCGATCAGGTGAAAGCGGGTGAAAAGCTGCCGGTGGTCATCTGGATGCACGGCGGGGCCTTTATGTATGGCGACAAAGGCGGCCGGTTCCGCGCCTTGGCAATGCTGCGCCAGGGCTATGCCGTGGCCAGCCTCAATTACCGCCTCAGCCAGCACGCCGTCTTCCCCGCCCTGCTCCAGGATTGCAAAGCGGCCATCCGCTGGCTGCGCGCCCATGCGGAGACTTATGGCCTCGATCCCGATCGTTTCGTCTCCTGGGGCGAATCGGCCGGCGGTTATCTTGGCTCCATACTCGGCACGACCGGTGATGTGAAGGAATACGACGTCGGCGCGAATCTGGAGTTCTCCAGCCGCTTGCAAGGCGTGGTGGATTTCTACGGCCCGAGCGATTTCACCGTCATGGACGAGCAAGCCCGAAAAACTCCCGGGGCGGACCGAAATCATGATGAGCCCGGCTCCCCGGAATCCAAGCTGCTGGGCGGCCCGGTGCCGGAAAACAAGGACAAAGCTCAGCGGGCCAACCCCATCACCTACGTTTCCAAGGACGATCCGCCCTTCCTCATTCTCCACGGTGACCATGACCGCCTGGTGCCTTATGGACAAAGCGTCATTTTGGTGGAGGCGTTGAAAAAAGCGGGCGTGGCCGTAACGCTGCACACCGTCAAAGGCGGCGGCCACGGCGACGGTTTCGGCGAGGCCGAGCAACGCGCCGCCGAAGCCTTTACCGAAAAGATCTTCCGGAAGAAATGACACATAACATCCGCTGGATCGGCCCGCGCTTTCTCGGCGAGGTGGAAACACTGCACGCGGCCTTGTATCCCGCCGCGACGAAATGAGCGAGCGTCACGTCGCCGCCCCGTGCCGCCTCCGTGGCTGGAGCCGCACGCTACCCGTCGCGCTCAGCGCGTGGCTGCTGGCGTGCCTGTTGTTCGCGGCGGGGCTCGGCTCAGTCGAGATCAGCCCGGCGCAGGTCGTTTCCATTTTGCTGGAGAAAATCGGCCTGGGCGGCTGGGCGGCTTACGATGACGTGCAGGCGGCGGTGCTGGAGGCGATCCGGCTGCCGCGCGTGGTGATGGCGGCCTTGGTCGGCGCGGGACTCGCTTCGTCGGGCGCGGCCTTGCAGGGGCTTTACCGGAATCCACTGGCCGATCCCGGCCTGCTCGGCATTTCCTCCGGTGCGGCACGACCGCCGGACCAACGTCGCCGTCATGCTCCTCGCCGGGATCGCCATCAACGCGCTCTGCGGTGCGATGCCCTGCTCCTCGGCGAAGCCAACGCGCGCCACCTCGGCGTCTCCGTCGAAACGGTAAAGACGCTGCTCGTGCTGCTCGTGCTGCTCATCGCGCGCGGCGTCGACGCGGGCGTCGCCGTGTCCGGCATGATCGGCTTCGTCGGCCTGGTGGTGCCGCACTTGATCCGCTTCCTCACCGGCCCCAACCACCGCCTCGTCCTGCCCAATGCCGCCTTGCTCGGCGCGTCATTGCTCGTGCTCGCCGACCTCCTCGCACGCACCGTCGTCGCGCCGTTGGAACTTCCGCTCGGCATCGTCACCTCCGCGCTCGGCGCGCCGTTTTTCCTCTTTCTCCTCCTCCGCAAAAAGCGCACCGGCGAGTTATGAGCGACCCTGCGCCCATCCTCCACGCTCGCGGCCTCACGTATGCCGTGCCGGGTCGGACGTTGCTGGAAGATGCCGGCCTCACGCTGCGGCGCGGCGAGCGCCACGTCATTATTGGTCGCAACGGCGCGGGCAAGAGCACGTTGCTCAAGGTGCTGACCGGCGAACTGACGCCGCGCGCCGGCACGATCGACGTGTGGGGACGGTCGCTGGCCTCGTATCGTCCGCGGGAAATCGCCCGCCGCCGCGCCGTCCTGCCCCAGCACACCGCGCTGAATTTCGACTACCAAGTGCTCGAAGTCGCGTTGTTGGGCCGATTGCCACATCTCGGCAACCGCCCCGAAACCGCCGCCGATTTCGCCCTCGCGCGCGCGGCGCCGCCGTCCTCGCCATCCTCCACGATCTCAACCTGGCCGCCCGTTACGCCAATGCCATCACCCTGCTCGCCGAGGGCCGTATCGTGGCCAGCGGCCCGCCCGCCGAAGTGCTCACCGCGCCCTTGCTCGAAGCCGCCTTTCACCACCGCGTGCTCGTCCAACGCCATCCGGTCCACGCCTGTCCCTTGATCGTTCCCATTTGAGTTTCCGGACGACTGGAAAGACCATGCGCCCCGAAGATACCCGACACCCGCCATCGATCATGAACTGGTTCTCCTGGGCCTTGCTCTCCGCTGGCTTCGCCGGCCTCACCGCCGTGCTGGCCAAGGCCGGCGTGACCGGCGTCAATTCCCATCTCGCCACGGCCGTGCGCACCACAGTGGTGCTCGGCGTCACCTGGGCGCTGGCCGTGGCCGCCGTCCCGCTGCCGGCCGCCATCAGGGAGTTGACCCCGCGCCATTGGCTGTGGTTGACCCTTTCCGGACTCGCGACCGCACTGTCGTGGATCTGTTATTTTCGTGCCTTGCAACTCGGGGAAGTGTCGCGGGTCGCGCCCGTGGACAAACTAGGCCTCGTCTTCGCCATGCTGCTCGCGATGGTGTTTCTTCGCGAGCGGATCGGCTGGCAAGGATGGGCGGGCGGTGGTCTGATCGTCGCCGGAGCCTTGCTCTTATCGTGGAAGCCACATACTTGAATGCAAACATCGGCACCTTTTCCGAAACAAAGCAAAGTCAAATTGTCGGACCTCGGGCTCTCTTTTCACGTCTTGTCAAGTCGTTTCGTGTTTTATAGTTGAGAGGTCTTATGCAAGTGCCTTCCGCCGCGCCAACTCCCATCGCGCCGGGTTCGAGTTCCGGCGCTGACAGCACCATCGGCGGGTCGTTCAATGCCCCGATTCCGGCCCGCGATTTATTCAATGAATTCACAGCCATCCCACAGCCTGAGCATGAGGGAGCGCGAGCTTTGATTTGGCAAGGCTCTGAGAGAGGTTTGGAGTGAGGGGCGAGTGCGAGTTTTGGCCGAGGGGATGATCGTTTGGAGATAAAACGGGCCGCTGTTGTCCCATGACATCATGTTCTGGAAGGCGCGAGCCCCCGTAGCGAGGGTTGCCCCAAGGGGTCGGGTCGTCGTTTTCGCCCCGCTGCTGTCCCATAGGATTGCACAAGAGCCAGCAGATCGAGACGTTCCCACAACGCGGAACGCGTGAGCGCGAAGAGGCGGGTGAACGCCATGCCGCGACAGCGGCGTTCGAACCCGCGAAGCCAAACCGCGTCGTCCCGAAGGGACAACCTGTGCCACCAGCCCGAGAGATGGGCCATGAAGCGCAGTAGCACATAGACCAGCAGCGCCGCATACGCCTGCCAGCGCACGGCGTTGGCGCTGTGGCCGAGGAAGCTGGAGAGCTTGAGGCTTTTGTTTGACCTGTTTGAAGAAGACCTCGATGTCCCAGTGGCGGCAGCAAAGGTCACACACCGAGCGCGGACTCCAGGTGGGGTTGTTGGTGATGAAGACCATCACCCGCCACCGGCCCTCGATCTCCACCCAGGCCTCGATGCGGCGCAGACGCTGGCCGCGGTGCTTCTCCCCGGTGAGTTCGACGAGTTGGTCTTTGATGATGTTCTCGTGGCCCTTGGTGAGGGTCTTGCGGGCGCGCCACCTCATGTTGTCCTTGGCGCGGGTGACCCACCACACGCCGCGCGCCTCAAGACCGGCCAGGGGCTCGAAGTCCACATACGCCTTGTCGAAAACGACGGTCTCCCCCTCCTGCACCCCGGCACAGAGTTCGCGGGCGCGTTTGTTGTCGTGGTGGGCGGCGGTATCCACGATCACGCAGGAGGGCAGGAAGCTGTGCAGGTCGAGCCGCAGAGGCCTCTTGGCGGCCGCTTTGCGCCGGCGGTGCTGGGCCCAGTCCAGGCAGTTGGCCACCAGTGGCATCACCCCGAAGGGAGATGGACAGCCGAAGGCTGCCCGAAGGGTGGAGCGCAGCGAAATCAATCCACGGCGTGGATCTTCACCTTGAAGCGCCGCCGCCGCCCCCGGCTTTTCTTTCCGGCTGCAAAAGACGGGCTGGCGTTCTGGAGATGGTCCAGCACGGACCAGAAGAGAGCTTTTCGATAAAGGCGGCGTCGCGCTCCTTGTTGGCGTGGGAAAGCGTGTTGCGCGAGGGCGGCACGACGCCGAAGCGGGCGAGGACCGGGGCTTTGAGCCGCCGCCAGTCGCAGACATCATCGAGACTGATGGCTTGGGAGAGCTGCGCGAAGAGCATCGCCGCCAGGTGGCTGATGACACCGAAGGTGCGGGCTTTGGCCTCCACTTTCGTCTCGCGGGCATGGCGACCGATCAAGTGGCGCGGAATGAGGTTGAGAAGCTGCTTGAGAACCACCACATTCGCCCGGGCTGGGGTTGTTTCTGTTTTCATATCCCTGCCGAGTGGCAGAGATTTCAACTCAACGTCAGCCCATTTTTTCTCCCCTCAGCTAGTGTAATGTTTGTGAAATATCTATACATAACAAGATGTTGAGCTACTCTGT
>CAZQUC010000273.1:0-6048 GCA_964596095.1 uncultured Enterobacteriaceae bacterium | reverse complement strand
AATTGAATTCGTAGTTTCCCTGACCGTCCACCCATAACATCGGACGGGTGGCCGCGTCGTCTTCGATGATATTGTGATACGCTCCCGTGTTCGCGGGTTTGACCACCGCGACGATCGTGAACTGATTGCCCGTCGAGGGTAACGTCAGACTGGAAAAATAATCGGCGGTGAAGCGGACCACCGGTTTTCCGTTCAAGGCGTCGGGAACGAAACTCGGGCGTTTGTCGGCGGCGGGCTGGGTCAGATGCCGTCCGTTGCCACTGGCATCGGACCATGCCGCCACCGACGCTCCCGGCGCGAGCGACAGATCGTCGGCTTTCACCCACAGTTCCAATTCCGAGGAGCCGTCCGTGGTTCCCACCGTGCCGGGACCGTCGCCCGTGATGACACCGAGGACGGGAAACGACAGGCAGAGGAAGACAAATGGGGCGAAAAAACGCATCAGGGGGAGCGATGGGTTGGGGCGTGGAATCAGGCGCGGGCTTTTCCTGATCATACGCGGCAGGCGTCCGGCGGCGCGGGACAATTCACGGCATCCGCTTCACGCGGATAAACGTCTGCCCCGGCGCGGCGGCAGGATCGAGGGTGAGCGTGGTCTCGCTTTCGGCCTGGGTGGCGACGATTTCCTTCGGCGTGCCGCCTTCCTGATATTCCTGCCAGCTGGAAGGCTCGGCGGTCAGGGTGGTGGAAGTTTCAAAGCGGTAGGTGCCGCCGGCCACCGAGGTCCAGCCGATGGTGAAGGTGGTGGGGCCGCTGTGGTCGAATCGCACGATGCGCAGGTCTTCCGTCGGCGGGACGACGGACGGACTGGCCCACACTTCCAATTCCGTGATGGCGAATTGCGCCGCGGTGGACTGGATGCGCACGCGCACGCCGGTCACGTTGGCGATGGCCGGGAAGCTATATAAATGGCGGGTGTCCGCCGCGTCGTCCAGTTCCTTGACGTCGATGACGATCCAGGTCAGCGCGTTCACTTCCTCGGGCCACAGGCCGAGATCGGGGTCTTCCGTGATCGTGGTGAAAGCGTCGGTGGTGTATTCGAAGGCGAGGATGCCTTGGCGGCGGGAGCCGAACTGGTTTTCCAGCCCGAGGCGGTCGATGGTGGCGGGCTCACCCAGTTTCACGCCGAGAAACGAGGTCTCGACGGCGGCGATCCACGGCTCGTCGATGGGCGGCGCGCCTTCCGGCGGATCGGCGTAAAAGCCGTCGTTGGCCCGCCAGGCGCGGAAGTCGCGCGGGTCGTCCAGCCCTATGAAGTCTTGCGAGAACATCGTGCTGCCATTGGCGGCGAGCGCGACATTGACGCGGCCACTGGCGCGCGGCTCCGAGTCTTCGGCGAGCGTCGAGGGCGAGCCTCCGGTCACGTGGCCGGTTTCGATCTCCGTCATGGCGCCGGTGGTTCCGGGGGGCGACAGCGACGGCGCGTCGAGATCATACTTGGCGGTGAGATAGGCGTGAACCCGGTCGATTTCATCGACCGACAGCGACCTCTCGTAAATGATGACTTCCGCGATCAGCCCGTCGAAGGCTTCCGCGCGATCCGGGCTGGAGGGCGTGTCGCGGTCCAGATTGCCGACGCGGAGGCCGTTGAGCGTCGCCGGGCCGTTGCCTTCAAACAAGACGCGCGCGTCGCGGAAAAACCCGATGTCCGATCCTTCGGCATTGATTTGATAGCCTAAGAGGAGCGGCCCCCGCCAGCCGAGCCAGTGGCCGAACTGGACATCCACGCCGCCGGTGGCGACGCCGCTGTAAAACCGGAAAGCACCTGTGCCCGTGCGGTAGAGCACGGTGTCGGTCGCGTCATCGTTGAGCCCGGAGAGAACGTGGGTGCTGCCGGCAAAATCATTGGGCCAGACCACGGTGAATACCGTGTAATTGTCGCCCACCACCAGCACGTCGTTGTCCAGCTTGTCTTCGGAGCCGCCGGCAAAATTCACCGCGTGATGGCCGCGGAAGGCGTCGAATTGCCGCGTGGGCGCGCCATTGGTGACGGTCACGGTGTTGACTCCCTGACCGGAGGATTTGTCCACCCACTCGGCGAGCGGCTGGCCGCTTTCGCCGGTGTCCTTCACACCGTCGCCATCAAAGTCATCGCCTTCCAGCCACAGCACGTGGCCGGCAATGTCGAGCGGCGACGTGATCGGCTCCCCGCCGGTGGGAGTGGTCAAGTTGTAGCGGGTGTCGAGATAGTTGACCACGTCGGTGATTTCCGCGGTGGTCAGGGCGCGCTCATAAATGATGACTTCGCCGATGACGCCGCCCCATCCCTCGGCGCGAAACGGACTGGAGGGCGTGTCGCGGTCCAGATTGCCGATGCGGAGGCCTTGCAGGTCCGCGCCACCGTTCGCTTCGAAGGACGTGACGGTCTTCTGGTAAAAACCGAAGTCTTCGCCCGCCGCATTGATCTGGTAGCCGAACAGGAAGGGGCGCAGCGCATCGGTCAGCGGGCTGACCAGCACGTCGGTGCCACCGGTCGTCACGCCGCTGTAGAAACGCAGGTTGGAGCCATTGCGATAGAGCACCGTGTCGGTGCCCTCCGTGTTGAGGCCGGAGAGCACATGCCCCGATCCCGCGGTGCTATCCACCTGCACCACGGTGAAGACCGTGTAGTCTCCGGCGACCACCAGCGTCTCGCTGTCCATCTTGTCCTCCGATCCGACGGCGAAATACACGCCGGGACGGCTGCCGATGGCATTGAGTTTGAGAATCGGAGAGCCGCCCGTGACCGTGACGGTGTTGACATCCTGGCCGGAGGATTTGTCCACCCAGTCGGTGAGAAATTCTCCATCCTCCAGTGTGTCGGGCGTGCCGTCGCCATTGAGATCGCTCGCGTCGAGCCAGAGGACATGCCCGTCGATCTCGAGCGGAGACGCGATGTCCGCCCGTGTCTCAGGGAGAAAGCCCAGGACTAACGCCAGGCACGGGCAAAATCGGATGATCGGGGATTTCATAAGGTTTTGTGAGGTGGATTGTTTTTAACGAAAGAGCGATGTAGGAGTCTCCACTATAAGGGGAATCGCCGCGGTTCGTGGATAGACGCCGCCGCAAAGAACTTATACAATTGCGCCCGTTCTTCCGGACCCCATCTCATGAGCCATCAACCCCGCGTCGCTCTCATTGTCGAAACCTCCAAGGTCTATGGCCGGGAGATTTTGCTGGGCATCAGCCGCTACCTCAGCCTGCACGGCCCGTGGAGCATCTTCGCGCAGGAGCGTGGGCAGGATGACGATGATCCCCCGTGGCTGGCCCGATGGAAGGGGGACGGCATCATCACGCGCAGCCTGGATTTCGCGCTCTGCCGCCGCGCCCGCCGGCGGGGCATCCCCGTGGTCAGCGTGCGGCATCTGTTCGACCAGCCAGAATTTCCCACCGTTTTTCCCGATCAGCGGCTGATCGGAGAACGCATCGCCCTCCATTTGATCTCGCGTGGCTTCAAACATTTCGGATACTGTGGCGTCGCTGGCAACAAGCTGTGGGAGCGCCGTCGTTTCGCCGCCTTCACACGCTGTGTGGAGGCCGCCGGGGGCGTTTGGGCGGAATACAAGCCCTCCTACATGGTGGATGCCGCGCAAAATTGGGAGCGCGAGCAGGCGGCGATGGTCGAGTGGCTGGAAAAACTGCCCAAGCCCGCCGGCATCATGACCGCGCACGACACCCAAGGCGTGCAGGTGCTCGACGCCTGCCGCCGCGCGGGCATCCAGGTGCCGGATACCGTGGCCGTCGTCAGCGTGGACAATGATCCCGTGCTCTGCGAGTTGGCCAGCCCGCCGTTATCCAGCTTGGATCAAAACGCGCAGAAGCTCGGCTACGAAGCCGCCGCGTTGCTCGACCGGATGATGCGGGGAGAAAAAATCGAGCCGGCGAATCATTTTTTCGAGCCGGGCGAAGTGATCACCCGGCACTCTTCCGATGTGGTGGCGGTGAAGGACCTCCATGTCGGCAAGGCCATCCGGTTCATCCGCGAAAACGCCTGCCGCGAAATCGACGGACATTCCATCGCCCGGGCCTCCGGCCAGTCGCGGCGCGCCCTGGAGAAAAAATTCCGCGCCGCCATCGGCCGCACGCCCATGGAAGAAGTGCATGCCATTCGCCTGCGCCGCGTCAAGCAACTGCTGGAGGAGACGGACTATATCCTGCCGATCATCGCCGAGCAAAGCGGGTTCGCTTATCACGAATACATGTCGCGCTTTTTCAAAAAAAGCACCGGCATGACCCCCGGCGAATACCGACGGAAATATGGGCGGTGATTGCCTTGGGAGGCTATTCTAAACCTAAATTCCGCCATCAAAACAACCACAAAGAACGCAAAGAACACAAAGAGAATATATTATGATTCCATCAACAAATCCTCGCCTTTCACTTTGAGGGTGAGCCGGTTTCTTTACGGCAAGGGATTGATTTTGTGCTCTTTGCGTTCTTTGTGGTTCATTTCCGTTTTTAGGCCAAACGATGCCGCCGCCGGATCAACAAGCCCAGCGCCGCCGGAAAGAGTATCGTCATCGTCGCGGGTTCCGGCACCGCGTTTCCGAAGACTTCGATTTCCCGGAAGCTGGCGGAAAAACCGTCGGTTCCATTGCCGGTCACGGTGAATTCGACCGTCAGCTTGTCCGTGCTGAAGGGAGCATCGAAGCTGGCAAAAAAACTGTCGGCCGTCGCGCCGCTGGAGGTGAACTGCCCGCGAATGGCGCCGGCTCCATCCTTGATGGTGTAATCTCCGGCATGGCGGTTGGCATAACCCAGGTTCACCGCGATTTCTCCGACGATGGCGGCGGAATTGAAAACGAGATCGAAGCTTCCGGTGAGGGGCGGACTGCTGTTGATAATGGACTCTTCGGTCGGAATGTAAGCGGGCGCGGGATCCGCCAGCAGGCCGTCATTGAGACGATTTGAGCCATAGTTTGGGTTCTCGAGCGTGAGGGGCACGACGGCGGTATAAGCCAGCGCCGGCTGAGTGGCGTGTGGTGACAGGTCGGTCGCGTCCGCGCCATATTGCGCCGAGCCGGCATTGAATCCGTTGGTGAGCGTGATGGTCGCTTGTGTCGCGCTGGAGGCCAGAAGGGACAGGACAAGCGCCGAAGGGCGGAGGAATGAAGAAGCTGTGGGTTTCATTTTTAGTAAGGTGTTATCAATGATTGGAAATGCCTTTGATGGGGGGATTTGGCGCCAGCCAATCCCCCGACCAAGGACGCGAATGCCGTAGGGCCACGTCATGCAAGACGTCCTCAACAGTAACTTGAACGATCGCGCCGCCCAATGAACAGAGACGCAAACCTCATATACATTTGCACCTGATCGGTGGTAATCAGGCGGTCGATGGCGCCGCGGCCTCACGCGCCGCGATGGCCTGCCGCGCGGCTTCGGTGATGGTGCCCCAGTTTTGCTCGCGGATGACTTCGCGCGGCGCCAGCCACGACCCGCCGATCGCCCCCACGCACGGCTCGCGCAGATAGTCGGGCATGTTTTTCAGCGTCAGCCCGCCCAGCGGAATATATTTCACGCCGAGATGCGCAAACGGAGCCGCGATGGCCCGCAGATACGGCAGGCCGCCGCTCGGCTCGCAGGGGAAAAACTTCAGCAACGTGCGGTCGTATTCCAGCGCGCGTTCGATGTCCGACGGCGTGCAGACGCCGGGCATGAAGGGCAGCCCGGCGGCCAGCGCGGTTTCCACGATTTTGGGATTCATCCCTGGCGCGACGCCGAACTCGCCACCCGCGTCGAGCACCTGCGTGATTTGCTCCGGTTTCAAAATGGTGCCGATGCCGGCCAGCATTTGCGGCACGGCGCGACGGATGGCTTTCAACGCCTCCAGTGCCGCCGGGGTGCGCAGGGTCAGCTCCATGGCCGTCACGCCGCCCGCGAGCAGGGCTTCGGCGACGGGCACCGCGTCTTCGGCGCGGTCGATGATGAGCACGGCCGCCAGCCGCGCCGTGGTCAGTCGTTCGTAAATAACGGATTCGCTCATGATAAAATGGCGGCCACTCAGGCCTCGGGCATGCTCAGCGCGGCGAGCAAATTATCCACCGCGGCGTGCATGGCGCGGTCGATGCT
>CAZQUC010000272.1:0-6052 GCA_964596095.1 uncultured Enterobacteriaceae bacterium | reverse complement strand
CGCAGTTTGTTGATGATCTTGAGCACGCCGGGCAGGCGGATGAGGCGCAGCTCGAACGCGCGCTTGCCCGGCACGTCCATCAGCGTCAGGGCCAGGAGAATGGTCAGCAACCCCTGGCCGGGCAGCGGGATGAGCGCGAGACCGACGAGGAAGAGCAGGGCTCCCGCGATGTTTTTCGCCGCGAGGCCGATCGCGCGCAGGATCGGATGGCGGTGGGCGATCATCGTGGCCGGCACGCGTTCTTCCAGGAAGTAATCCGCGCTCATGCGCACAATCACCACCGGCGCCAGGGCGAGCGTCCCGAAAAACATGACGATGGATAGTCCGCCCAGGCTCATGAGCAGGACTTCGTGCTCCCGGATGCCGTCATAGAAAGACTGCCACATAAGGATCGGTGGGGGCAAGGGAGCGGCTTCGGGCACGGGCGAAACGCGGTGCGGGTCGAGGCCGGCGGGGGCGCCTCATCACACGGTGATCTTGCCCTCGAAGACAAAATCGCCGGGGCCGGTCAGCGTGACATTGGTGAACAATCCATCCGCGCGCCGGTCGAAGCCGATGGACAGGGTGTCGCCGCCGCGCACGCGCACGGCGATGGGGCTGGGGGCGCCGCTGAGCAGGTGATGGATGAGGGCGCAGGCCACGGTGCCGGTGCCGCAAGCGAGGGTTTCATCCTCCACACCGCGCTCGTAGGTGCGGATGGCCAATTGGCCGGGGGCGAGCACGGAGACGAAATTGGCGTTCGTTCCGGCGGGGGCGAAACGCTCGTGGTAGCGCAGCGCGGCCCCATCGCCGCGCACCGCGACGGCTTCCAGATCCTCGACGAAGACGACGGCGTGCGGCACGCCGGTGTTGAGTGAATGCACCCGCAACTCGCGGCCGTTGACCGGCAGCGTCCCATCGAGCGCCAGGGAATGCGGCTCGCTCATGCGCAGCCGCACCTGATCGCCCGCGAAATCCGCGCCGATGAGGCCGGCGGGGGTTTCGAAAATGGTGCCGGCGAGCACGAAATCGTGCAGGCGGTTCACGAAGCGGGCGAAGCAACGCGCGCCGTTGCCGCACATGTCCACTTCGCCGCCGTCGGCATTGTAGTAGCGCATCCGGAAATCCGCGCCGGCTTGTTGCGCGGGTTCGACCAGCAAGAGGCCGTCGGCGCCCACGCCGCGATGGCGATCGCATACTTTCGCGATTTGCGCCTGGTCCAGCGTCAGTGACAGCGCGCGGTTGTCCAGCAGCACGAAGTCGTTGCCGGCGCCGTTCATTTTGGTGAAGTTCAATTCGATGGGCATGGGATGCGGATGAGGCGGAGGAGCGTCGGGAGGAAAAAAAACACGCGGCGGGCGAGGCCCGCTTTCTGTTCGGGTGGGAGGGCGATTATGAAGCAAAGCGCCGGGGTGGCAATCGGCGGAATGGCGGTTTTTGACGGCGGGGTTTATTCCTCCAACAGCCGCCGCACGTCCGCGCGCAGTCGCTCCAGGTGCAGAGCCGCCGTCGGCGCGTCGGTGTTCTGCACCTCGTAGTAACCACGGATCCGCGCCTCGCCGTCGATGAGCGCCACCCGCAGGTCATGCTCGAAAAGATCGAACTCGCTCAGGCGTTCCTCCAGCGGCGTGTCGATGGTGGGCGCGAGGCCGAGTTGGCGGGTCATGAAATCGCGCAACGGCTGGCGTTCACCGCTGAGAAACCACCAGGGATCGCTCTCCTTCACGCCGCTGGCGGCGGCGAAGGCTTGCAGGTTGCCCGGCGTGTCGATCTCCGGTCCGACGGCGACGGAGATCATGTGGAATTTTTCGTGAGCGCCGAATTCGTCGCGCAGCCCGAGCATATGGGCCACCACGCCCAGGCACCCGTGCGGGCATCGGCTGTAGGTGTAGGCCGCCAGCCAGACTTTGCCGCGCAAGGATTCCGTGGAGACGGTGCGGCCGGAGCGTTCTTCCGCGGTCAAGGGTTCGGTGATCTTCCCATACACCGGCAGCGGCGGCGCGCTCCATTGTGGCGGGGCGGTGGCGGACGGGCCGCTGGCCTCGCGGAAGCGGCTCAGCCACATGAGGGCTGCCGCCGCCAAGCCGCTGAGCACCAGCAGCGTCAGAAACAAATAGTGAAACCACGGCAGGCCGCCGCGGCGAGAGGGGGGCTCGAACGGATCGACGGACGGCGGCGGGCCGGTTTGAGGACGAGGAGACTCGGTCATGCGTCCACGGTGCGATCACCGGCCGGGGATGCAACCTGACGTGGCCTGTTGGCAGGCCACGGCTGGCGGACCGCGCTCACTTCTTGCCCTTGCCTTTGGCGGCCTTGCCTTCGGCTTTGGCCTCCGCGGCGGCGGCCGGCTCTTCGCTGACCCGCGGCGCGGCCATCAGCGCGACGATGACATCGCCGCCCAGACGCGCGCTCACGCCTTCCGGCAGGGCCACATCGCGGAGATGCACCGACTGGCCGATTTCCAGCGCCGAGACGTCGTAGCTGATTTTTTCCGGCAGATCTTTGGGCAGGCAGTGGATGTCCAGCGTATGCACCAGGTGCTCCAGCAGGCCGCCCAGCTTCAAGCCGGCCGCTTCGCCGGTCAATTCGAGCGGGATGCGCGCGTGCAGTTTTTCATCTTCCTGCACGGCGTGAAAATCCACATGCGTGATGTTGTCGCTCAGCGCGTTGTGGGTCACGTCCTGGATCAGCGCCAGCGGCTTGGCGCCGCCGTCGAGTTCGAGATAGATCAAAATGTGCTCGCTGGTGGAATGAGCGAGCAGATCGCGCAGGGCTTTGGCTTCGACCTGGATGTTCTGGTTGGGAAATTCCTTGCCATAGACGACGCCGGGCACCTGGCCCGACTTGCGCAGGCGCTTGAGGGGACCGGAACCGGAGGCGGTGCGGGGGGCGACTTTCAGTGTGGAGCGTTGGCTCATAAGATAGTGTCAATCAATGGATGAAGGTCGTATTCCTTGGCGCGGTGACGGACCCGGTCCGGCCGCCCGCGGAGCGAGCCTATGGTGAAAAGGGGCGCGAGTCTAACCGCCCCGCGGGAATTGTCAAAGCGGAAGCCGTCGCGAAACTTCAACTCCCGGCCTGCGCCACGGTGACGGTGTCACCTTCCTGCAACAGGGCGTTGGGGTTGATGATGACCTGGGTCTGGTCATTGAGCTGGCCGGAGGAGACTTCGATGTTGGGGCCGAGATTGCGGCCGGTGGCGACGGTGAGGAAGGTCACCTTGCCGCCGTCCACGGTGGCGAGGGTGGGCTGGCCGGCGCGGGTGACGACGGTGTTGCTCGGCACGAGCCATGTGCCGGGCGCGGGCGGCACGGCCAGCACCGCGGTGCCGCTCAGGCCGGCGGGCAGGAGGAAGTCTTTGTTTTCGATCTCCAGCTCGACGCGCATGGTGCCGGTGATGGTGTCGAAGACGCCGCTGCGGCGCGCGATGGTGCTGGTGAAGCGGCGGCCGGGCAGCTCGTTGAAGGTGACGGTGGCCTGGGTGTCGGACGTGAGGCGCATCGCGAGATCGGGCGTGACCTG
Source organism: uncultured Enterobacteriaceae bacterium (assembly GCA_964596095.1). Lineage (GTDB taxonomy): Bacteria > Verrucomicrobiota > Verrucomicrobiia > Verrucomicrobiales > V1-33 > CAJBME01. Next base: position 2,551 of record CAZQUC010000272.1, on the reverse strand, counting down.
GATGGGAAAGCGCAGCACGCTGAGCCGTGCTACCTGGAAGAGCCAGCCCTCGGAGGTGGCGGAGTCGCCGCGCACGCGGTCGCCGCGGTCGAAGTTGCGGGCGACGATGGTGGCGTCGAAGGGGGCGCGCACGACGGCGAACCGCTGCTGTTCCTCCAACCGCGCCAGGTCGGCCTGGGCCACGCGGACGGCGGCGGCGACGGCCTCGGCCTCGGCGGCGCGCTGGTCGCTGTCTTCCTGCGAGATGGCCTTGCGGGCGAGCAGGCCCTCGGCGCGCTTGGCCTGTGAGCGCGCATTGGCGGCGCGGACCTCAGCCTGCTCGACGGCGGCTTTGGCGGATTCCACCTCGCGGTCAAGATCGGGCACGTCGATAACGGCGAGTTCGTCGCCTTCCTTGACGCGGTCGCCGATGTCCACGCGGCGTTCGCGCACGATACCGGTGGCACGGGTGAAAATGCGCGCGGACTCGTAAGGCTCTGTTTTGCCGGGGAAGGTGTAGTTCGCGGCGTCGCCGACGGACCGGGGCGCGATGGTGCGCACCGAGGCCGGGCCGGTGGTTTCCTGGGCGGCGAGAGCGCTGAAGGTGAGGAGAAAGGCGAGTAGTCGTTTCATGGGAAAATAGGGCGTATGGGGCACATGGGGCGTATAGGGCCTAGATTATAGAAAGCTCTCACGCCGGTTCGGCGGAGGGGAGTGCTTCCGTGGCGGGCGCGGGGTGGCGGGAGCGGCCGCGCACAGCAGCGAAGACCACCGGCACCAGGAAGAGCGAGGCCGAGGTGCCGAAGAGCAGGCCGCCGATGACGGCGCGGCCCAGCGGGGCGTTCTGCTCGCCGCCTTCCGCGTGGCCGATGGCCATGGGGATGACGCCGAGGATCATCGCCAGCGCGGTCATCAGCACGGGACGCAGGCGCGTGGTGGCGGCTTCGATGGCGGCGTCGGCGGCGCTGAGGCCGGCGTCAAAGCGGTCGCGCGCGAAACTGCTGACGAGCACGCTGTTGGCGGTCGAGACGCCGACGACCATGATGATGCCCATGAGCGCGGGCACGCTGATCGGCGTGTTGGTGGCCCACAGGCCGAAGCACGCGCCGGCGATGGCGACGGGCAGGCCGCTGATGGCCACGAAGGGCAGCGCCCACGATTGGAAATTCACCACCATGACGAGAAAGACCAGCACCGCCGCGAGGCCGAGGCCGCCGATCAATTCGGAATACGACTGGCGCATGAGCGCGGCCTGGCCCCGCAGCTCGATGCGGTTGCCGGGTTTCAGCTTGGCCCGCACGTCGGTGAGGATGCCTTCAAGATCGTTGGTGACGGCTCCGAGATCGCGCCCGGAGGCATTGCCCACCACGGTCAGCGAGGGCTGCATGGTCGCGCGTGACACGCTGGCGGGAGAGGTTTTCTCCGTGACGGTGGCGAAGGACCGCAGCGGCACGAAGCCGCCATTGGCCGAGGTGCGCACCGGCAGGTTGAGCAGTTGCTCGATGGAATTGAGATTCGACGGCGGCACGATGACCTGCACGTCATACGACGCGCCGATTTGCGGATCGGACCAGAAACTCGGCGAGACCGAGCCGCCGCTGCCGAGCGCCGCGAGCACGGCGTTGGCGGCCTCCTGCTGGCTGATGCCGAGCGAGGCGGCGCGCAGCCGGTCCACGCTGATGGCATAACCGGGCTGGTCGAGAATCTCGCGCAAGGTCACATCCACCGCGCCGGGGATTTTCTGGAACCTGTCGATCAACTCATTGGCTAACGAGAGATTGCCCTTCAGGTCGCGCCCGGTGAAGCGCACTTCGAATGTGGTCGGCGCGCCGGAGGCGAGCGTCTGGCTGGTCGCGTCCGCCGGCCGGAAAAACATCTGCGCCTGCGGGAATTTTTCCCGGATCATGGCGCGGATGCGGTCCTCATACACGGCGCTGGGGCCGTGCTCGCCGTGCAACTGGATGAGAATCTCGCCATCGCCCGAGGTCACCGAGGTCGTCTCCACCCACGCCTGGTTGATCGGGTGGGGCGCGCCGATGTTTTCGACGACGAATTGCAACTCCTCGGGCGGAATGATCTTGCGAATTTCACGCTGGATATCGGCGAAGAGCGGCGCGGCGTCATCGACGCGCAGGTCGCTGGCGAAGCGCACGAAGAGACGGATCAGCCCCGCGTCCGTCTTCGGGAAAAATTCGCGCCCCGAGTGCCGCGCGGAGAACCCGCCGATGGCCAGCGCGACGGCCACCGGTCCGAGCATGATCCATTTGTGGCGCAGCAAGCCCAGAAGAATGCCGCGTTGCGCGGCGACGAGTTTGTCCAGCCCATGCTCGATGGTGTGATGAAGGCGGGCCAACCCGCGCGGCGGCCGGCCGGCGCGCGCTTGTTCCTGGCGCAATTCCGCCGGTAGGATGATGGAGGCCAGCGTCGGCACCAGCGTGCGCGCCAGCAGGTAGCTCGCCAGCATCGCGAAGACGACGGCCAGCGCCAGCGGGCGGAACACATCCGCCGCCGTGCCCGTGAGCAGGAAGATCGGCAGGAAGACGATGCAGATGGAAAGCGTGGAGACGAACTC
>CAZQUC010000271.1:0-6102 GCA_964596095.1 uncultured Enterobacteriaceae bacterium | reverse complement strand
TTCTGATTATGATAGTGATGCTTACGCTATAGCATGGAGAGTAATAATAGGACTATTTGGATTGTTTTTTATTACATCATCCTTGTTTCTAAAAGAGAAAACATTAATGAGTTGGTTTAGGGGATTTTAATCGCCATTCTCACCTTCTCTGCGGGCATTTTGCCCTTTACATACGGTCCACTGCACCGCTTCCGCTTCACCGGCGCCGTCTGCCAGCGCGGCGACACCGACAACTTGCTGTTTTCCCTGCCACGCCCACTGGTCGAACTTGGCCGCGTCTGGAGGTTGGTGCCGGGTGATCTCGTCTTCACCGGCACGCCTGAGGGTGTCGGGCCGCTCACGCACGGCGATGCCCGAGCCGTTTGCATTCGCCCGCGTCGATGCTCTGCTGTGCGCTTGCCACTCCGTATGACTCTCGACGACATCCGCCACCGCATCGACGCGCTCGACAGTGAATTGCTCCGCCTGCTCAGTGAGCGTGCGGACTTGGTGCATGAGATCGGGGTCATCAAGAAGAAGAGCGACCTTTCCATCTACGCGCCGGAGCGTGAGGACGCGGTCTTCCAGCGGTTGCTGAAGCTCAATACCGGGCGCCTGCCCGAGAAATCGCTGCGGGCCATTTACCGCGAGATCATGTCCGCGGCGCTCGCGCTGGAGGAGGATTTGAAGATCGCGTATCTCGGGCCTCCGGGCACGTGGACCCACCAGGCGGCGCTGAGCAAATTCGGCCACAGCGTGACCTACCTGCCGCAGGCCGGTTTTCCCGACGTGTTCGACGAAGTGGCGCGCCGTCGCGCCGATTACGGAGTGGTGCCGATCGAAAACTCCACCGAGGGCGCGGTCAGCCACACGCTGGATCTCTTCGCCGATTCGCCGCTGAAAATCTGCGCGCAGATTTTCCTCCGCATCGACAATTGCCTGATGGCCAAGATCCCGCGGGCGGAGATCACCACGCTTTACAGCCATCCGCAGGTCTTCGGCCAATGCCGGCAATGGCTGCACCGGCATTTCCCGCAGGCGCAGCTCATCGATTGCGCCAGCACCACCGCCGCCGCCGAACTGGCCGCCCGCCAGCCTCACGCCGGCGCGCTCGGTGGCACGCTCGCGGCGGAATTGCACGGGCTCGATATCCTCGAGCATTCCATCCAGGACAGCGCCACCAACACCACGCGCTTCCTCGTGCTCAGCGAAAGAATCTGCCCGCCGACCGGCAATGACCGCACGTCGATCATGTTCGCGGTCAAGAACGAGCCGGGCAGCCTCTACCATTCGCTGGAGCCGTTCAATTCCCTGCACCTCAACCTCGCCAAGATCGAATCCCGGCCCTCCAAGAAAAAAGACTGGGAGTATTTTTTCTTCGTCGATCTGCTCGGCCATTGCGAGGACCAGGCCGTGCAGGAATCGCTCGACCGGCTCAGCGCGCACAGTTCGTTTCTCAAGGTGCTGGGCAGTTATCCCAACACCGGACCACAGTAGGCGGCGGCAGAGAATCACGACCGCGGCCAGTCCGTGATTGCACTGTGCGGAAAATTGCTTTAGATTGCTTAAGTATGAGTCTTGACATCCGGTGGCCGCTCCAGCGCGTAGGGGCGATGATTCTTGTGTCCTGCCTCGCGTGGGCGTTGGCCTCGTGCGGCGGGTCCGACCCCGCGCCCTCGCGCCGTGGCCACAGCCACAGCCACAGCGGACCGGCGTCGGCCTCCGCGTCGGCGAAGATCGCGCGGTGGGAAAGCGTGCTCGGCGCCGTGCCGGTGGATCGCAAGGTGACGCCGCTGCAATTGCTGCGTGAGACAGGCCTCGAGCAATCGCTCATCAAGTCCGGCACCGCCGGTCGCCGGCAATACCGCCCGATGCGTGCGCGCTACATCACCATTCATTCCACGCAGAACTACACCGCGGGCGCGCGGCAGCACGCGCTGGCCCTGCACCGCGGCGCGCTGCGGGCGACGCGGCGGAAGGGCGGCAACCGCATCGGTTTCCTCACCTGGCATTTCACCACCGAGGCCACCCTCGCCGTGCAGCACCTGCCGACCACCGAGCAGGGCGAGCACGCCGACTTCGACGGACCGGGCAACAATTACTCCATCGGCATCGAAATGTGCGAGCACCGCGGCAACAACCTCGCCCGCACCATCGACAACACCGCCAAGCTCACCGCCTTCCTCATGTATTCCAAAGGCATCCCTTTGAGCAACGTGCGGGCGCATTACCACTGGGAGCGCAAGGGTCTGCCCACCCCGCACAAAAACTGCCCTCATTTCCTGATGGACAACGGCCGCCCGGGCCCGACCTGGCAATGGTTCCAGCGGCGTGTTTCGGCCCACTACTCGCGCCTCACGTCGGGACCGGCGCCGCGGTTGTAGCCTTCGGAGAATCCGGGAAGGGGCTCCCTTTCCGGCTTGCCAATGTCTTGTGAATTCAGAAGAGTCCTGGCCGAACCTGTCGCGTGAATCCTTCATCCATCCCGACCCAGCCAACCCCCGGCGCGCCGCCATCCAGCCTGACTCCCTTTTTTGAAGTGGATGGCCGGGAGGAAGGCGGGTTGTTCTTGCTGAGGATGCTGGTGCTGGACCTGGATGCGGCCACGCGCGAATTGCTCGTAGAGGCGGTGGGAAGCCGCGGCCACGACGTCACGGCCGCCACCAGCCTGGAAGAGGCGGCGGCGCTGTTGGCGCGGGGCGGCTTCGATGCCTTGATCGTGAAGCTGCGGCAGGCGTGGGCCGAGCCGTTGCAAGCCCTGCTCACGCAGGTGGCGGGGGGAGCGTTCCATCAGCCGATCCCGCAGGTGCTGGCCGTGCTGTTGGATGATCCTCCGCCCGATCCGGTGGCATGGCTCGCGTGCGGCGTCGATGATTGCGCCATCGCCTTGGAACGTGGCGGCGAATTCGAACTGCGGCTGGCCGCGTTGGAAAAACGCCTCATCGCCCGCCGCCGGCGATTGGAGGAGGAATTGGACGCGGCCCACCTGTCGAGGAACTATGAGAGCCTGTTCCACCAAGCCCCCGCGGCGGTGCTGGTGGTGTCCGCCGGAGATGGCCTGGTGCTCGAAGCCAGTGACGCGGCGGCCCGGCAGTTGGGCGTGGCCGTGGAGGAGTTGCGCGACAAATTTCTCTCGCTGCTCGTGCCGGGCCTGGCGGAGCATGAGGCCCTCTTCGGCCCGTGGTCCGAGTCGCGTGAGCCAATGACCCTCACCAATATCCTCCACGAACGGCCCGATGGCGGCCTCGCCCGCTTCGCGGTGGAAACCGGCCGGTGCTTTTGGTCGGGACAACCCGCCTGGTGGCTGCGCTTCGAGGAAGTCAGCGCGGCGCGGCGCGCGGGTGAGGCCGACCGCCGGGAAGCGCGCCGGGACGCCGTGCGCATTATGGCCGCCGGCGCCGCCCAATCGCTCAACGACGCGCTCACCACCGTGCGCGGCAATCTCGACTTGCTGGGCAAGCAAAACACCTCCCGCGCGGACGCGCAGGAATTGCTCGACAACGCCGGCGCCGCTTGCGAGCAGGCCGAGGCCACGCTGCGCACCCTCGCCGGGCTGGCGCGCGTCCATCCCTCCGGCGGGCGTCGGCAGCGGCTCGACCTGCCCGCCTGGCTGCCGCGCGTCGTGGCCTTCGCCGCCCTGGACAGCCAGCTCCAGCCCGCCTACGACCTGCCCGCGACCTTGTGGCCCGTGGAGGCGGATGAGGTCCTGCTCAAGGAAGCCGTATTGGCCCTGGTGGAAAACGCCGGCCTCGCGCAAGCGCCGGGTGGCGTGCTGCGGCTGGCGGCCCGCAACCTGCCGGCGACCCCGGAACGCCCGGCGGCGGTGGAGATCGCTTTCCACAATCCCGGCGAAAGCATCACGCCCGACAACGTGCCGCGGGTCTTCGATCCCTTTTTTTCCACTTGGCCCGGCCGACAGGGCTTGGGATTGGCGCGCGTGCAGGCTGTGGTCCTCGCGCACGGTGGGAGCGTGGAAATCGACTCCGCGCCCGCGCCGGGCACCACCATCCGGGTGATGTGGCCGGCCGCCGCGGTGGCCGCGGTGGCAACGCCGCGCCCGGGACCAGCCGCCGCCACGCCCGCCAAAGCGCCCGGCCGGGTGCTGGTCATGGATGACGACGCCGGCATCCGCATCATCGTCGAGAAAATGCTCACCTTGCAGGGGTTCGATGTCTATACCGTGCGGGACGGACGGGAAGCCATCGCCGCCTACCGTCGCGCGCTGGACTTGGGTTCCCCGTTCGATGTCGTCCTGCTGGACCTCGAAGTGCGTGGCGGCATGGGCGGCCGCGAGTGCATCGCGCGGATGCGCGGCGAATTCAAAAACGTCAAAGCCCTGCTCAGCACCGGCGCGCTCGACGACGTGGTGTTGGAAAACCATCGCGAGCACGGCTTCTCCGGCGTCATCACCAAGCCCTTCAACATCGAGCGGCTGGTCGGCGCGGTGGCGCGGCTCGCGGAGGCGTGAGTCGCCCGCTCCCCCTGCGCAAGCCGTGGCTTCACCGGGCCTGGGCTCTCGCTACGGCGCCGGCCAAGCTCCTTCCACGAAATCCCGCAGCACCAGCTTGGCTGGGTCGAGGACGACGTGTTTCACGCGTTGGCGGTTCCACGTGTAAGTGATATGCACGAGGCCGTCGCGCGTCTGGATGACGGCAGGGTAGCTGAATTCCCCCGGCTCGCTCTCCAGCACCAGCGCGGCCTGCCAGTGGCGGCCATCGGCGGAGACCGCGACATTCAGTGGAGAGCGCTTGCCGCCCCATTGCCCCGGCTCGCCCGCCACGTGGTTATAGACGATGAGGTGACGCCCATCCGCCAGCGTGACCGCGTCGGTGCCGGAATTATTGTTCGGCAATGAGCCGAGCTGCAACGGCTGCCACGTGCGGCCCGCGTCGTCGGTGGCGATTTCGAAAATGCGGTTCTGCCGCGTGCGGCCGAGGGCCAGCCATTTCTCGCCGCCCAGGTGCAGCAGGCTCGGCTGGATGGCCTGCACGGTCAGGCCGTCGTGCAGCGGCGGCGTGCGTTCCCACGTGCGGCCGAGATCGGAAGTGCGCTCGAAATGCACGGTCCAGCGCGACGGTTCGTCGGGCGTTTCCTCGCTGGTCGGGCACAGCAGGTCGCCGTTGGGCAATTGCACGGGCTTGTTTTTCACCGGGCCGAGGATGCCCTCCGGCAGCCGGCGCGGCCGCGACCACGTCTTCCCGTGATCGGTGGAGTCGGTCAACATCCCCCACCATGCGTCGGGATTCGGCCCGTCTTTGTAGAAGAGCAGCAACGGGCCTTCGCGTGGTTGGAAGAGCACGGGGTTCCACGTCGGATGGCGATGCACTGAGCCGTCGGGTCGTCGGTATTGCACGCCGTTGGCGACCTCGACGCTCGGCGTCCACCGGCCGTCTTCCAGGCGCGAGACCCAGATGCCCACGTCGGGATGCTTCTCGCGCGTGCCGCCGAACCACGCCGCCACCAGCCCCGCGGGCGTCTCTTCGATGGTCGAGGCATGGATCTGCGGATACGGGCCGGATTCGTAAATGAATTCGCTTTTCACCACGGCGGGCGCGGCGGGTTTTTTTTGCAGGACGGTCGTCGTGGCGGTCGCGGTCGCGGCCGCGCGGGGATTCCGCAAATAATAGAGGAACCCGTCCTCCGCGCCGCCGAGAAAATCCGGCACGCCGTCGCCGTTGAAATCCACCACGCCGGGGCTCACGTCATGCCCTTCGATGTTGGTCGGCGAAATCAGGCCCATGTCCTGAAAATACCACTTGCCGTTGGCCGCGCGCGTCTGGCGCAGGAAGCTGGCGTTGGCCGCGTTCACCAGCAGGTCCAGCCGGCCGTCGCCATCCCAGTCGGTGACGCACAATTTGCGGCGGCCGCTGCCGCCGGCGAGTTTGTCATTCAACCGCAGCGGCTCCCCCGGCGCGGCCTTGAACGCCGTGGCCGGCGCGCTGCCCGGCGCGGGATCATCGGCGAGAAAGACGCGCTGCGGCGGCTTGAGCCGCAAGCGACCGTCGCGCCGCTCGCGCTCGAACCAGGCCAGATACCCCTCGTGATCGAGCATCACCAGATCGACGAGACCGTCCTCATTCCAATCCACCGCCACCGGCGTGGTGCGCCATTGCGTGAGCAGGC
>CAZQUC010000270.1:0-6137 GCA_964596095.1 uncultured Enterobacteriaceae bacterium | reverse complement strand
TTCCTCGTCCTCGGCGCCATCGCTTTCGCCTACCTGCTCAAGGGGAAGGCGTGAGTGTGTGAATTACGGGTATTCCCAAACGAGATCGGCGGTGTCCTGATGGAGAGGCTTTTGCTGTTGGGCCGGGCTGAGAGTGCCGCCTTCATCCATGCCATTCAGGCCGACGCTCCAGAGTTTGTAGCGGCCATTGTGCGGCGTGAGCGCGTAGCGAAGCGGCTTGCCGTCGAAGTCCGCCGGCACGGCCGGCAGGAAGTGGGGGACCAGTTGGTCCAATGAGGGCGGATAGATTTGATGTTCGTGATAGTGGATTTCCAGTGCGCAGGTAATGGCGGCCATGTGAGAAACGGTCTCGGTGGTTAAAATCGAGTGAGCCGAGCTATAATAGACTGGTATAAAGTTTACTGTGTAATATTCGCGGCGTAAGAACGAAGCGTGCGAAAATTCGGGCAGAGCTTCCGGATACTCATCGGAGAGCCGGTCTAAAACAGAGGAACGGTCCAAGGCCTGCGCCATCTCCCATAGCCGGGCTTGGAAGTGAGCGGCATTGAACGAATACCAACCGTTGGGCAAGAGTTTGAAAAGGTCGTGTGCCGGTCTGGAGGACGACGTCGCGGGATCCTGCTGGAAATACTTCAAAGCGAGTTCGGAGGCGTCGGCATCGAGCATGAGGGCTTGGCGGAGGGCTGGGCGTGGGGAGGCTCCGGGGAGGGTCGCTGCTAGTTGTCGCCAGGCTTCCGCCGGGAGCGAGCGCTCCGCCGCGGCTCCCCAAAGCGAGCGGATCGCCAGCGCTTTGATGGAAGTGCCGATCAAGAGTGACACCAGCGTGCCGTGTTGCTCGGAAGCCTCGGTCAGGCGTTGGAGGATCTTCCAAGTGCGCCCGGCCCGCTCATGGTCTGCGGTTGCCACGGCCAGGTGCCAACGCAGCGATAAGGCTGCGGCCAGTTGCCGGCTTTGATTGAACCACGGGACAGAATAGGAGAAGATGTCTTCGCGGGAGAGTGCTTCACGCAACGGAGGCAGCCATTGCGCCTGCGGGCGATCCATCGCCTGCTCCAGTTCGGCGAAAGAAGCTGCCGCTGTCTGTTCCACGAGCACGTCGAGCGCCCGGAGCGGATCGGCGGGAGCGGTGTCACCAAACATGGCGGGGTCGAGTGTCATGAGGTCGGCGTAGGCCGCCGCCCAATCGGTGGGCTTTCGATTGTCGGGGTTGAAAAGCTGCTGCAACAGGGGAGTGGACTCTTTACCGGACTGTTTGGCCGGCTGCAGCCACTCCCACACTTTTTTCACTTCGGGATCGACTTCCTCCCCGCGCCCGATGGCGCGCAGCAATGGGATGGCGCAGAAATTTTCTTCGTCGGGCACGGGGTGGGGGAGCAGGCGGTCGGTATCGAACTCGAAGCCTTCGGCGGCGAGGCGGGCTTTGGTTTTTTCCAAGTGCCGGCGGCCCGCCCAGTCTTCCACGACCCAAGCGATGCCGATGAGCAGCGGGATAGCGGCGGCAAAGGTCAGCCAGCAGCCGGGGCGGCGGAGCAGGGAAGGGGACGATGGGGATGCTTGAGTCATGCGGACAGGAGCGGAAAGGGGAAACCGGTCACGGATATTCCCACACGAGGTCGGCGGCGTCCTGATGGAGAGGCTTTTGCTGTTGGGCCGGGCTGAGAGTGCCGCCTTCATCCATGCCATTCAGGCCGACGCTCCAGAGTTTGTAGCGGCCATTGTGCGGCGTGAGCGCGTAGCGAAGCGGCTTGCCGTCGAAGTCCGCCGGCACGGCCGGCAGGAAGTGGGGGACCAGTTGGTCCAATGAGGGCGGATAGATTTGATGTTCGTGATAGTGGATTTCCAGTGCGCAGGTAATGGCGGCCATGTGAGAAACGGTCTCGGTGGTTAAAATCGAGTGAGCCGAGCTATAATAGACTGGTATAAAGTTTACTGTGTAATATTCGCGGCGTAAGAACGAAGCGTGCGAAAATTCGGGCAGAGCTTCCGGATACTCATCGGAGAGCCGGTCTAAAACAGAGGAACGGTCCAAGGCCTGCGCCATCTCCCATAGCCGGGCTTGGAAGTGAGCGGCATTGAACGAATACCAACCGTTGGGCAAGAGTTTGAAAAGGTCGTGTGCCGGTCTGGAGGACGACGTCGCGGGATCCTGCTGGAAATACTTCAAAGCGAGTTCGGAGGCGTCGGCATCGAGCATGAGGGCTTGGCGGAGGGCTGGGCGTGGGGAGGCTCCGGGGAGGGTCGCTGCTAGTTGTCGCCAGGCTTCCGCCGGGAGCGAGCGCTCCGCCGCGGCTCCCCAAAGCGAGCGGATCGCCAGCGCTTTGATGGAAGTGCCGATCAAGAGTGACACCAGCGTGCCGTGTTGCTCGGAAGCCTCGGTCAGGCGTTGGAGGATCTTCCAAGTGCGCCCGGCCCGCTCATGGTCTGCGGTTGCCACGGCCAGGTGCCAACGCAGCGATAAGGCTGCGGCCAGTTGCCGGCTTTGATTGAACCACGGGACAGAATAGGAGAAGATGTCTTCGCGGGAGAGTGCTTCACGCAACGGAGGCAGCCATTGCGCCTGCGGGCGATCCATCGCCTGCTCCAGTTCGGCGAAAGAAGCTGCCGCTGTCTGTTCCACGAGCACGTCGAGCGCCCGGAGCGGATCGGCGGGAGCGGTGTCACCAAACATGGCGGGGTCGAGTGTCATGAGGTCGGCGTAGGCCGCCGCCCAATCGGTGGGCTTTCGATTGTCGGGGTTGAAAAGCTGCTGCAACAGGGGAGTGGACTCTTTACCGGACTGTTTGGCCGGCTGCAGCCACTCCCACACTTTTTTCACTTCGGGATCGACTTCCTCCCCGCGCCCGATGGCGCGCAGCAATGGGATGGCGCAGAAATTTTCTTCGTCGGGCACGGGGTGGGGGAGCAGGCGGTCGGTATCGAACTCGAAGCCTTCGGCGGCGAGGCGGGCTTTGGTTTTTTCCAAGTGCCGGCGGCCTGCCCAATCTTCCGCGACCCAAGCGATGCCGATGAGCAACGGGATGACCGTGGCAAAGGTCAGCCAGCAGCCGGGGCGGCGGAGCAGGGAGCGGTGGTCGTGAGGCGTGGGAACGGTCATGAAGCGGTGAGGTGGAGGGGAGAGGGCGGAGAGTTGGTGAAAGATATCTCTGCTTATTATCTTCATGATACTCAGAAAAATACCTGTTTAGTGTGGCGGTTCCCGCCGTTTTGGATTGGGGGGAGCCGGGAGGATCGGGAAGGATGGGCCGGCGTTTGGTTCACGCTCGATCCAAAGCGGGGCGCCGCCCCACACTATCTCCAAATGGCGCCGCCGTATTTCGCGCGTCCTTATTTCTCCCAACGCAGGCGCGTGAGGCGGATGCCTTGCAAGTCCGGCTTCAGCGCGGCGAGGTAGGTCTCGCCGTCGTGCTCGATGATCTCCGGCGCGGCGACGGCCAGCGTCTGACGCCGGAAGCGGTCATCGCCCACGCCGAAGGCCAGCGGATTGGGCGACACGTAGAGCGTGCTTTGGTGGTTTTCTCCGTAAACCTGGGTGCGGAAGAGATGGAACACCCCGTCGCGCGCCACCACGAACGGGCACTCCGCGTCGCCGCCGAACCAATTCGTCTGCGTGGCCGCCACGCCGCCGGCCGCCACCATCACAGGCTCGCTCCACACCCGCAGATCGTGGGAGGTGCGGCAGAAGACGGCCGATTGGTAGGCCGCGCCTTTCTTGTGCCCCATATAGTAACAATGGAAGAGGCCGCCGATTTTCAGCACCATGGGATCACGCGAATTGTCATACGGGCCGGTGAAGAGATCGGGCTGGCCGCGCTCGTTCAAGACGCGCTCGAAGTGTTTCCCGTCGCGGCTGGTGGCGAGGCAGATGCGGTTCCAGTCGCCATAGATCATGTGAAAGACGTCCCCGACCTTGAACACATGCGGGGCCTGCAAGCCGCCGTCGGCCTCGCCCAGCGCGGGATCGGCCTGCATGGCGATGCCTTTCGGCTCCCAGTCGGCATCGGTGAGCCGGCGACCCTCCCAGCGGTAGAGCAAGCGGGTATGACCGCCGCACTTGGTATGGCGGAGGCAGGACCAGAGCTGCCACGTGCCATCGGCGGCCTGCCAGAGGGCGAAATCCACCGGCTGTTGGTTATCTCCAGTCAGCGCGCCGAGATCGGGATTGTCCGCCACCGACCACCACTCACTGTCGAGGTGAACGAGTGGTGAAGCGGGGAGCGAGTCGGCCACGGCCACGGCTCCGCAGCCCCACGCTATCAGGCAGGAAAGAAACAGGGATTTCATGCGGCCAATCGAGCGGGAAACTTCCCGCGCGGCAACCGTTTTTCCGGAAGGAAAAAAACTCGGCGTGCTGGGCGTCCTTGGCGCGAGGTTATGAATTTCGCGCCCAGGACGCCCAGCCCGCCAAGAGAAAGAAAAACCAACCGGGGATTTCCCGATTCGTGGAAAATCCGCTTTCATTTTGACGAAGCGGCCGGGTATGGTGGCCGACATGCCCGATTCAAGGCGAGGTGGCGGCCGGTTGTTCGGCAGCCCTCGCTATCATGCCCGCCGCGCTCCATTCCATGATGCCGTTTTTCTCCAACTACCTCGGACGTTCCTTGTTGACTCTCGCGCTGCTGGTGGCGGCGCTGCCGCGGATGGCTGGGGCGGAGCCGCTGATCGCGGAATTCCTCGCCAGCAACAACCGGGGGCTGACCGATGCCGACGGCGACGCGTCGGACTGGATCGAAATCCACAATCCCGACGAGGTGGCGGTGGACTTGGCCGACTGGTCGCTCACCGACAGCGCGTCCAACCTGCGGAAATGGGTCTTTCCGGCCGGGGCGAGCTTGGCGCCCGGCGGATCACTGGTTGTCTTCGCCTCGGGCAAGGACCGGCGCACGGCGGGGCAGGAATGGCACACGAATTTTTCGTTGAGCGCCGATGGCGAATACCTCGCACTGGTCAAGCCGGACGGCACGACACGGGTCACGGAATTCGTTCCCGCCTTTCCGCCGCAACGCGAGGATGTGAGCTATGGCTTCGCGCAACGCCGCCGCGTGGTGGACCTGGTGGGCGGTGTGACGCCGGAATGGCTGGTGCCGACGGCGGGCATGCCCTTCGACTGGAATGGCGGCGCGGCCGCGGGGTGGCTCGCGGGAGAGGGACCGGGGGCCATCGGTTACGACACCACCGCGCCCGCGCTCTCCACCTACAATGCCGCGCGCGTCGTCGGCGTGGTGGCGGAGCAAAGTTCCGGCACGGCCTATCCCGCGGCGCGGGCCATCGATGGCAGCGAGTCGAATTTCACCCAAACGCTCGGCAACACCACCGATCCCGATCCGTGGTGGCAGGTCACGTTGGCGGAGGATCACCCGCTGGTGAAGATCACGCTCGTCAACCGCACGACCAATCGGCAGCGGTTGCGCGACATCACGGTGCGGGTGCTGGCGGAAAACGGCGTGGTGCTGTGGACCTCGCCGGTGCTCAATCCCGGCGATGTTTTGAGCGGGCCGGCCACGCTGGAGATCGACCTGGCCGCCGCCACGGGCGGGCCGCTCACGGCGCGGCAGGTCCGCGTGTCGCGCGCGGGCGATCCCTTGCTTGCCACCAATCTCGACCGGTATGTGCTGTCGCTGGCCGAGGTGACGCTCGACGCGGTCTTCCTCCCCGGCCTGCTGCCGACCGATCACAATCTCGCCCGCGACAGCAACGTCACTGCCACCCAATCCTCCACGTTGACCGGCTTTGCCGCGACGCAGGCCCGCGATGGCGATGCCGACACTTACTCGCAAACCAACAACGCGGACACCAACGCCCGGTGGACCCTGAATCTGCGGGGCCGGAAGCTGCTTTCCTCCGTCACTCTCCACAACCGCCGCGGCGATGAATGGGCCAGCCGGTTGCGCGACATCACCGTCAGTGTGCGCGATGCGGACAACACCACCGTCGTCTTCACCTCGCCGTTGCTCAATCCCGGGAACGCCGGTTTCACATATCCGCGCGGTCCGGAAGCGCTGACGGTGGATCTTCTCGCTTTGGCGGGCGGGCCGGTCTTCGGCCAATACGTCGAGATCAAGCGCACTCCCGATCCCGATCTCAGCGGGTCGTCGGGCGTGGGCACGGCCGCGGACATGAACGCGCTCGCGTTGACCGAG
>CAZQUC010000269.1:0-6139 GCA_964596095.1 uncultured Enterobacteriaceae bacterium | reverse complement strand
CGGCTCAGATCGCTCGGATAGACTTGGTCGGGGCGGTTGGTGATGGCTTTCATACTCCCAGTGTCGCATGTATTTCGGATTTATTAAAAATGCTACTTTGTTAAAATAGTTCTTGCCCTTTTTGGCGCTTCGTCTAGCTTTGAGCCAGTTGATCGTGGCACGCCTGTGCGGCGTATGTGTTTAGCCCTCGCGAGGGCTAAACACATACCAGAGCCAGAGGCTCTCTTTACGGAATGTTCGCAGAGGCGCAATGCCACAGGCTTCCGGCCCATAAGCATATAGCTGATTGGCAAAACCTGTTGGATTTCACGATGCGGCGAAAGGTATCCTGGCGAACTCACCGATGGCAACGCCATCGCAACCACAGCAGCCGGGGGTTGAGCGCAGCGACACCCCCGGATCAGGGATGAAAAAAGTCTTCGATCCTGAAAGGATCGCAGCCAAAGGGTGACCCAGGCGAATCACTCCCCACGGAGAACGCGCTGCGATCCCTCCGGGATCGGGGGAGAGGGCGGACCCAACCGGGGGGTGTCTGCGCTCAACCCTCGGCTGCTGTGGCTGACATGGCTTCGCCATGACCACCACTCGTTTCCTGCTCGAAATTCTTAGAATTAGTCGATCTTGAAAAACACCCGTTTCAGGCATTGGCCCATGACCGGAGTTGGGATGATCTGGCGTGTTGGATCTCACAGGGCCAGCTCCAACGCAGCAAGCTCGCCAAAAGAAAGGGCCAAAACTTCGCCAGCCACACCAGGAACTTGCGGAAGTTCATCCCGGCGGCGCTGAGGATGACGTTGGCCATGTCGCCCCGGGGTCCCCACAGGCGGTTGCGCTCCAATCGGTGCTCGCTTTTCAAATGCCCGATGCCGGGTTCCACCGCGCTGCGCCGACGCATCCATCGCCACACGTTCTTGGGGATGGTGCCGCGTCTTCTTTTCGCGACGTGGAGGCGCGGAAGGCCTTCTCCCTGGGGACAGCCGTGCCCGCGATAGCCCATGTCCACGTAGGCATCTTCGGGCAGCCGGCCGGCCAGGCGCCTCACCTGTTCCAGACTTCCTTGCAGTGTGTGGCCGTCGTAGGGATTGCCGGGGCAGCTCATCGCTCCCACATGCCAGCCGCCGCGGCTGGTGGTGGCGAGGCTGGCTTTGACTCCAAATTGACTGCGCTCCGCTTCGTCCATGCAGTGTCCCTGCGGCTCCTCCGCCGCAGGTGTGAATGAAGCCCTTCGGGCCGGGCATTCATACTTCTGATGGGCCTTGCCTTTGCCAAGGCATTCCACCTGCGGCTCATGCATGCTGTAAACTTTTTTCTTGTCATGACGCTGCTGACTGTGGATGCGTCTGGCGATTTCCAGCAAGCGATCCAGCTTCGGGCAAGGCAGCGGCCTTTTCTTCTTTTCAATGTCACGCATCACCCGGCCCAGCAGGGTGCGCCGCTTTTTCTGGCAGCGTTGCGCCCGTTTGGATGGCCGCGCGTGGGCGCAGCGGCTTTGTTCAGGCAACAGGTGTTTGCCCACGCGGGTGTAAGTCTGGCGCAACGAGATGCCTTCTTGGCGCGCGGCTTTGACCAGGCGCTCGCGGGCGCGGTTGTAGAGCCGGCTGTCGGTGGGAAAGCGGATGTGTTTTTGCTCCACGGTCGTGTCGATGTTGACGCGCTTGAGCTGCACCGGCGTGATGGCTTTGAGCTTAAGTCCGGCGCGAATGGTGTGCTGTAACAACTCTTCCAACCCGCTCTGTCCGGCCCGTCCACGCCACCGGCTCATGCTTGAAGGATCCAGCGGCACGTCGTGCTCGAAGTAGCGCATGCCGCTCAAATACTGCCAGTAAGGGTTTTGCCGCCAGCCTTCCACCACCGCCTCGTCGCTCAGATCGAAGGTGTATTTGAGATAGTGCAGCGCCACCATCAACCGGGTGCTGAGGGTGGGCTTGCCTTCCGAATCGTGCCACATGGCGGCAAAGCTTTCTTCAAACCCATCCCAGTCGATGTTTTGCGCCAGGACGACCATCGGGTGCCTCATGTCCAGGAGGCGCGCCAGCTCGATCTTGAAGAGTTCGATTTGCGGGTCCCCATGCGGATTGGCACGGCATTTCATGGCCGGATTTTGCCGGAAAACCCGCCCCTGCTCCAGGTTTATTTGCAAAACCGAAACATCTTTTTCGCCCCCCATCCCTGATCCGATCAGGCTTCCAGCCGTTTTTCAGGATCGACTAAGTATATGCCTATGGGCTTCTGGCCTGCCCGTTGCAACGGTCAGCCATGAAAAAAGACGAACAGGCGGGATGCCTACCTTACTCGTGCCTTTTTCGTCCCGCTTTTTTTGTTTGCGGTATTATCAACGCCTCACGCCGCGGCTTCCAGCGGCTTGGTCGGTTTCGGCAACGGATGGGGTGGCGTCGTGGCGGTGCCGGCGGACGGCGCAGCTGGAGTTGGGGGCACGTCGGATTTTTTCGTCGGCAGCGGGTGATCCAGGCGCTTCATGGCCTGCGCGAGGTGTTGCAGGGCGGAGACCTGGAGTTGGCGGGTGCGTTCGCGGGTGACACCGAGCACGCGGCCGATTTCCTCCAGCGTCTGCGGGGTGTGGCCTTCCAGTCCGAACCGGCGGTTGATGATCTGGCGCTCGCGGGCGGGCAATTGCGGCAGCACATGGGCGAGGTTGGCCAGCAGGTCGGAATGCGCGAAGGATTCGTCCGGCGAGACGTGCTCGGTGTCGGGCAGGTGATCCGCCAAGGTGCGGGCTTCCGCGTCTTCGCCCAAGGGCTGATCGAGCGAACTGAGCGGCTGGTTGAACCGGCGCAATTCCTCCAGCTTGCGCACGGTCAGGTGCGCTTCGTCGGCCACTTCCTCATCGGTGGGGTCGCGGCCGAAGCGCTCGGTCAGGACGGCGGAGGCCGCGTGGATCTTGCGCACGCTTTCCGCGATGTGGCCGGGCAGGCGGATGGCGCGGGGCAGGCGCTCGAAAGCGCGGAAAATCGCCTGGCGGATCCACCACGTGGCGTAGGTGCTGAAGGCCGCCCCCATGGTGACGTCGAAGCGCTCGACGGCGCGGATCAGCCCGAGATTGCCCTCGGCCACCAGATCCTCGAACGGCACACCACGGCCCTGGAATCGTTTCGCGATGGAGACGACCAGGCGCAGATTGCCCTCGATCATGCGGTTGCGCGCGGCCAGATCGCCGGCATGGGATTTTTCGCTCAATTCGGCTTCTTCGCCGCGACCGAGCAACGAGTGATGACGCAGGCGTTCGAAATACAGATCAAGCGCCGGGCTGTGATGGATTTCTGTTTTCATTGGGGGATGGGGTGGGGTTGGCGGGCATGTGGGGTGGAGAGGGCGTGGGGAAAAGAGAAACGGTGTCGAAATGCGCGACCTTAGGGAAAGGGCTGCTCGAAGCGTGAGGCTTTCTCATTATTCGACACCTAGGGGAGATTTGGTTCATGTATTTACATTGTGGACGCATTATTTTTACATCCGGTTTCAAAAAAATGCGGTTCGGCGCAAAATTTTTTCCGGAGACAGCAGATTCAGAGATCCCGGCGCCAAGGAGCGCGACGGGAGAAGGCGCGCCCGGGACGAAGGAAAAACCGGCGATAGGGTGACAAGCGCGGGGAACGGTGTTGAATGGTCCCCCAGTGAGCGAGGCGAAGCCCCAACATCAGACGCCCGGCCCGGCCCGGGTGCGCACGAGCGGAAAATTCTTCCGGCTCGCGGGCGAGAAGTGGCTTTTGAACGGCGTCACTTACGGCCCGTTCGAGGGCCGTGACGGGTATCCGGAGCCGGCAGTGGCGGCGCGCGATCTCCAGCATATTGTATCATTGGGTTTCAATACGTTGCGCGTTTACATGCCGCCGCCGTCGTGGTTTGGCGACGCCTGCGCGGAGGCCGGGCTGCGGCTGTTGATCGGCTGGCCGTGGCCGTCTTATACTGATTTTTTGCGCAAGGAAGAAGGCCGCCGCGCGGTGTTGGAGGAGGTCCGCCGGGTGGTGGCGGCCGGGCGCGGGCAGTCGGCCGTGCTGGGTTATGTCATCGGCAACGAAGTGCCCGCGACGCTCGTGCGCTGGATGGGCCGGGAGCGGGTGCGGGATTTTTTGGAGCGGTTGGTCGAAATCGGCCGCCGGGCGCATCCCGAGGCGCTCTTCGCCTACGCGACCTTCCCAAGCACGGAATACCTCGCGCCGCGCAACGCCGATTTTTTCGCCTGCAATATCTACCTGGAGGAGCGCGCCGCCTTCGAGCGGTATCTACCCCGACTGCACCTGCTGGCGGGGGACAAACCGCTGGTCATCAGCGAATTCGGCATCGACTCCCAACACCACGGCGAGGCCCGGCAGGCGGAGACGCTGGCGTGGGCGTGGGACGCGGCGCGGCAGGCGGGCGTGGCAGGGCAGGTGTGGTTCACCTTCACGGACGAGTGGTTCAACGACGGACGGTTGATGACGGAATGGGCGTTCGGGCTGGTGACCGCGGGCCGGCAGGAAAAGGCGGTCTGCCACCGGTTGCGGGAGCGGCTGGCCGACGCGGCGCGGCCGGGTCCGGACCTCGCCGCGCGCGGGCTGGCGTGGTGGCCGCGGTTTTCCGTCATCATCTGCACCTACAATGGCGCGCGGACGTTGCGCGCCACGCTGGAATCGCTGCGGCGGCTGACGTGGCGCGACTTCGAGGTGCTGCTGGTCGATGACGGCTCGACCGACGAGGGCGTGGCCCGGGTGGCGGCGGAATTCCGCGAGGTGCGCGCCTATCGGATCGCGCACGCCGGGCTGAGCGCGGCGCGCAATTTCGGCGCGCGGCAGGCGACGGGCGACGTGCTGGTGTATCTGGATGACGACGCGGCGGCCGACGAGGATTGGCTGACGTGGCTGGCGCTGTGTTTTCAGGATGAACGGGTCGGCGCGGCGGGCGGGCCGAATCTGCCGCCACCGGCGCACGGGATCATCGAAGCCGCCATTGCCCGCGCGCCGGGCGGCCCCGCGCATGTCCTGCTCAACGACACCGACGCCGAGCACCTGCCGGGTTGCAATCTCGCCGTGCGCGCCGACGCCTGGAAGGAAGTCGGCGGGTTCGACGAACGCTACCGCACGGCGGGCGACGACGTGGACTTCTGCTGGCGGCTGCTGGAGCACGGTTACAAGCTGCGGTTTCACCCCGCCGCCATGGTCTGGCACGAGCGCCGCCGGACGTGCCGCGCGTATTTCCTCCAGCAACGCGGCTACGGCCGGGCGGAGGCGCTGCTGATCGCGCATCACCGCCACCGCTTCGGCAAACTGGGCGGCGCGCGCTGGCACGGGACGATTTACGAAGCGCCCGCGGTCGCGCGGGGCGCGTTTCTTTACCAAGGCGTCTTCGGCTCCGCGCCCTACCAATTTCTCTACACCGCGTCGCGCGCCGCGTGGCGGGATCTCGTCACCAGCCCGCCGTGGCTGCTGCTGGCGGCGGGCGTGGGCGTGGCGTCGTGGGCGCTGCCGCACGGGGCGGGATGGCTGGCGCTGCTCCTGCTGGCCGCGCCGGTGGGGGTGGCGTGGTGGATCGTGCGCCGAGCGCCACCGCCGGTCATGCATCCGCCCGCCGGGCCGGGCCGGCGATGGCTGGAGGCGGCGGTGTTGTTTTTCCTCACGCTGGGCCAGCCGGTGGTGCGCGGCTTCGCGCGATGGAGAGGCTGTCTGAGCCACCGGGCCTTTCCGCAAGGACCGTGGCTCAGCGGGCCGCTGCGGGGGTGGTCCTCCGGCGTGGGCCGGCCGGTGGCGGAAAGCGCGTGGTGGACCGACCACGGACGCGACCGCGAGGTCTTGCTCACCGCCTTGACCGATGCTTTCGCGCAAACGCCGTGGCGGCCGCGGACGGGCGATGCGTGGTCGGATTGGGATTTTCAACTCTCGCCCAGCCTGTGGTGGACGGTGCGCGGCGTTACCGTGACCGAATACCATCAGCGTGGCGGCTGCCTGACGCGGCTCCGGCTGCACAGCCGCGCCAACCGACTCACGCGCGCGCTGGGGGCGCTCTCTGTGCTGGCCGTAGTGGTGCTGGCGGCGCTCCATTTGCCGTGGGGGCTGTGGGCGCTGGGGAGCAGTCTGGGGTTTTGGGGGTTGCTGGCGGTTTATCATGCGGCGGTGGTCCGTCTGGTCATGAGGGTGGTGCGGCATACCGC
>CAZQUC010000268.1:1759-6170 GCA_964596095.1 uncultured Enterobacteriaceae bacterium | reverse complement strand
TGTGGGTCGAGGATCCGAAGTCGCCGCATTACAATCGCCATCTCCGGCTGGAGCATGAGCCGCGCACGACTTGGGAAAAGAAGCAACAGATGAAACAACCCGGCGACCCCGCCCACGCGCTCAAGCTCCTCATCTTGCACAACACCCCGCCGCGCGTCGTGCCGGGTGGTGGCAGCGCCATCTTTTTCCACATCTGGCGCGCGGGGGGTGGCAAGGCGTCCTCCGGCTGCACCACCATGGCCGAGGGCGCGCTGCGGCGACTGATCGCATGGGTCGATCCCGCCCGCCGGCCCGTGTATATCCTGCTGCCGCGCGCGGAGTATGATCGTTCCCGCGAGCCGTGGGGCCTGCCGTGACGGACGCCCCCGCTTCCGCCTTGCCAGCGGTGCATTCCCGCGTTCCGCTCCCGCATGTCTCTCACGTGGGAAGTTTTTTGCGGCGGCTTCGTGCAGACCAACGCCTACCTGATCCAAGCCGGCGGGCGTCATCTGCTCATCGACGCGCCGGACGACGCGGCCGATTGGTTGCGTGGGCGCGGCGTGACGCTCGACGCGCTGGTGCTCACCCATCAGCATTTCGATCACGTCATGGATGCGGCGCGGATCGCCGAGGAGCACGGCTGCCCGGTCTATGCCTGGACGCAACCGTCGCCCGCGCTGTGGCTCAACGAACTGTTTTCCCAGGCCACCGGCTGGCGGCTGGAGGTGGCGCCTTATCGCGTCACGCATGAATTGCAGAGCGCCGAACCGTTGCTGCCGCCCGTCATCGCGGGCGTGGAATTCCGCCTCTTCCACGTGCCGGGTCATGCCACCGACAGCGTGTGTTTTTACCACGAGGCGAGCGGCGCGTGCTTTTGCGGCGACACGCTCTTCGCCGGCGGCGTGGGCCGGACCGACCTGCCCGGCGGCAGCGCCCGCCAATTGGCCGACGGCATCCGCCGCCATCTCTACACCCTGCCCGACGCCACCGTGCTCTTGCCGGGACACGGTCCCCACACCACCGTGGGCACGGAAAAAACGGACAATCCCTACGTCCGCGCGTCATGAAACCGAGCTTCCTCGACAAACTCCTCGGACGCCTCGACCGCGTCAGCCCCGAGCAGGTGCAGTCCGTGCTGCTGCGGCTCATTCGCGAAAAGGGCTTTCTTGAAAACGTCTTCGAAGCCTTGCAGGAAGGCGTGCTCATCCTCACGCCCGAGGGTGTCGCCACCTTCGCCAACCGCGCCGCCGGGCATCTCTTCGGGCACGAGGCCGCCGCCTTGGTCGGCCGGCCGCTGCACGAGATCATCACCGGCCTGCGCTGGGAATCGCTCAGCCAGGGCGGCCCGCGCGCGGTCAGCCGCGACCTGGAGATTTTCTATCCCGAGAACCGCTTCCTCAATCTCTACGTCGCCCCCATTCTCGACGAAGGCGAGAGTCCCGGCCCGGAGGATGACGTGCCGGTCGGGTTCGTGCTGCTGGTGCGCGACCTCACGCAAACCCGCAAGCTCACCGAGGAGAAAATCGAATCCGAGCGGCTCAACGCGCTGACTCTGCTCGCCGCCAGCGTCGCGCATGAGTTGGGCAATCCGCTCAATTCGCTGAACATCCACCTCCAGCTCCTGGAGCGGAAACTCCGCCGCGCCTCTCCCGAAGCGCATGACGCCGTGCGCGACCAGCTCGAGGTGGCGCGCGGCGAGATCAAGCGGCTCGATTTCATCATCGCGCAATTCCTCACCGCCATCCGCCCGACCCGCCCGCAACTGGAGGCCGAGGATATCAACCAACTCCTGCGCGACGCCGTGCGGTTCCTGGAGCCGGAGATCAAAGACCGCCGCCTGCACTTGAAGCTCGAATTGCACGCCGGCTTGCCGTTGTTGCGTGTCGATGCCGGGCAGATGAAGCAGGCGTTTTACAACCTCATCCGCAACGCCACCCAGGCGACGCCCTCCGGCGGCCACATCACCCTGCGCACCGATGTCGGCGACTACGAGGCCACCATCACCATCACCGATACCGGCAGCGGCATCCCGCCCGAGCAGATGGGGCATCTCTTCGAGCCCTTCCGCACCACCAAGAAACACGGCACCGGCCTCGGCCTGCTCATCGTCCGCCGCATCGTCCGCGAGCACGGCGGAGAGATCGCTGTCGAAAGCGCCGAGGGCCAGGGCACGCGCATCACCATCCATCTCCCCCTCGGCCCCAAACCCATGCGCATGTTGGCGGCGGAGGCGTCGTGAGTTCTCCGCTCATCCCGACCGCGGCCGCCCCGGCTCGTGGAAAATCCGGATGTCCGCTTTTTGTGGGCCGAGCAAGGCCTGCGCGCGCTGGAGGGCGTGGCGGGTGGCGAGATTCGGCTGCCGCACGGAGCTGGGGAAAATATTCTCGCGCCCGAGGATGTCGCGCAGCCCGGAATTGACCAGCACGCGATAGACATCCTTCGTCACGCCCGAGAGCAGCAGATAGCGGTGCTTCGCGCGCATGAAGCGCACCAATTCCTCCAGCGCCATCACGCTCGTGGCGTCGAGATGCCGCGCGTTTTTCATGCGCAGGATGATGACGCGCAGATTGGTATCCTGGGCGAGGCGCTGGATCTGATTGCGGAACAATTCCGCCGCGCCAAAAAACAGATCGCCCTCCACGTGGACGATGGAAATGGCCGGGTGCTGCCGCGCGGCATTTTCGCCGGCCGCGGCCAGCGCGCCGTCGTCGTTGAACTCGTATTCCACCAGCTCCGGCCGCGCGGCCTTGCGCAGATACAACAAGATAGAGACGCCGACGCCCACGAAGATGGCGACCTGCAACGGCATCACCAACGTGGCCAGAAACGTGACGATGAGGGTGCCGGCATCCGAATGCGTGGCGCGCAGGCAGATGCGGAGATGCCGCCAGTGGAACAGCGAAAACGCCACGCAAATGACAAGCACCGCCAGCGACGCACGTGGGATGTGCGCCACCGCGCCGCCCAGCGTCAGCGCCGCCACCGCGCAGAACACGCCGGCAAACAAGCTCGACGCCTGGCTGACCGCGCCGCTGGCGTAATTCAACGCGCTGCGCGTCAGCGATCCGCTCGCGGGCAGACCGCTAAGAAACGAGCACGCGAGATTGGCCGCGCCGACGCTGAGCATTTCCTGGTTGCTGTCGAGCCGGTCGCCGGTGCGGCTGGCGAGCGATTTGGCCATCACGGAATTTTCCAGCGCGGCGAGAAAGGCGATGGCGAAGGCGAGGCCGGTGAGCGGGCGCAGGCGGCTCCAGATTTCGGCATCGGTCAGGTCGGGAACGACGGGCGCCAGGTCGCGAAAGGAAAACCCTTCCAACGTCGCGATGGCGATGCCGAAGCGTTGCAACCCCCAGCCCAGCAGCGATCCCGCCACCAGGGCGAGCGCGAAGGCGGGCAGACGCGGGCGCTTCCACCGCAGCCAGCCATACACAACGAACGTGGCCAAGGCGAGCGCCGGCGAGCTCCAGTGCATCTCCCGCCAATGCCGCGCGGCCTGGTGCAGCAGGCCGACAAACGTCACCGCCCCGGTCTCCGCCGGACGCGGCAGGCCGGCGATCCCCTCCATCTGCGCGGCCATGATCAGCAGCGCCGAGCCGGCCAGATACCCGACGACGACCGAGCGGCTCACGTATTGGATGAGATCGGCCAGCCGGAAATACGCGCCCACCACCAGCAACGCGCCGGCCAGAAAGATCAGCACCGGCAGCATCTCCGCGCGTTGGTCCGGCGGTAGCACGGAGAGACCGCTGAAAACAAGGAAGGCCGTGGCATTGGTCGGCCCGAGAATGGTGTGGCGCGAACTCGCCAGCAACGGCCCCACCAGCGACGCCACCGCGGCGCACGTCAGCCCGTGCGCGACCGGCACCCCGGCCAGCGCCGCGAAGGCCAGCCCCTGCGCCACGGCCAGCAGCGAGACATTGAACCCCGCCACCACATCATGCCGCAAGCGGTTCCACGTGTAATGCCGCCAGTGCTTCCGCGCGGGCAGCAACTCCAGCGTATTGTCCAGCACAAAGGCCCGCGCCCCGCGGCAGGCCGACCGGATCACGGCAAAGGCGTTCATTCGTCGGCGCACTCTTTCCACCCCCGTCGCAGATGCAAATGAAGAGCGCCGGCGCGCGCCGAAGTGATCGAGCGCTTTGGAGCGTTTTGGAGTGCGGATGGCTTGCCTCCGCTTTGGGGAGGAGAGGGGCTTGCCCCTCGCGGTGGGGAGAACGACATGGCCGCGGGAAAAGCCCGCGGGAAGAGAGGTGGCGGCCATAAAACTCACCGGCAAGCCGGTGAACCGAAAAGCGGAGGCAAGCCTCCGCACTCCAGAAGCCACGCGCGCTCAGTTCCCCTCGGCCGCCTTGAGCTTCTTGTTGAAGACGGCGGTGCTGAGGCCGAGCTGCTTGGCGGCCACGGCGGCTTTTTCGCCGGAGCGGGCGTAGGC
>CAZQUC010000268.1:0-1659 GCA_964596095.1 uncultured Enterobacteriaceae bacterium | reverse complement strand
GGCCACGAGTGGCTTTCGAGATGGCGGATGCCTTCCTCGCTCAGCCGGTGCGGCGGCATCCGGTGCTCGCGCGCCAGCCGTTGCAAAAAGAAATTGGCCAACGGCAGGATGTCCTCGCGCCGCTCGCGCAACGGCGGGAGATGGATGCGGATGACATTGAGCCGGTAAAACAAATCCTCGCGGAAGCGGTTGGTTTCCACGTCGCTTTCGAGGTTGCGGTTGGTGGCGGCGAGGATGCGCACGTCGGTGCGCAACGTCTGGTTGCCGCCGACGCGTGAGAATTCGCCCTCCTGCAACACGCGTAGGATCTTGCTCTGCACCGGCAACGGCATGTCGCCGATCTCGTCGAGGAAGAGCGTCCCCTTGTCGCCCTGCTCGAACCGGCCGAGCCGCTGCGCCACCGCGCCGGTGAAGCTCCCTTTCTCGTGCCCGAAGAGTTCGCTTTCGAGCAGGCTTTCCGGAATGGCCGCGCAATTGATGGCGATGAAATCCTGGTGCTGCCGCGCGCTGAATTTGTGGATGGCCCGCGCCACCACTTCCTTGCCGCACCCGCTTTCCCCCGTGATCAACACTGGCGCGGTGGACCGCGAGGCACGCCCGATGAGCTTGAAGACGCTCTGCATGGCCGGGCTTTGGCCGATGATGGATTGCTGGAGATTGTCCAGCGGCGGCGGGGTCGCGGCCGTGTTGCGCATCGACTCGCGTGTCTTCAGCGCGTCCTCCACCACCGGCCGCAGCTCATAGCTGAGCGCCTCCTTGCGCAGAAACTCGTAGGCCCCGTGCTTCATCGCCTCGATCACCGCGTTGGTCGGGGGAAAGCCGGTGTTGAGAATGACCAGCGCGTTGGGGTCGCTCTGGCGCAGACGCCGCAGCAATTCCATGCCCGGCACCGGCTGCAATTGCAGCTCGCAGAGCACGAGATCGGGCTTCTCTTTTTGAAACAACTCGAACCCTTGGCGCGCATCCGTCGCGCCGATAACCCTCACCTCCGGTGCCCCCAAATGCTTGGCGACCCACTTGAGAAAGTCGGCGTCAGGGTCGATGACAAGAATGGTTTGCATTCGAGGACTGGCTTTCCGGGCAGCGCCGGAGAGATCAGGGGGGAGCTTCCAAACCACAAAACCCTCCTCCCGTCAATAGGCGGGCGGAGGTTTCATGCCGGCCCTACCCCGCGCCGACGGCCGATCGTGGCGGGGGCGTCCCGCCCACCGCAAGGGACGGACAGGCGGAAGGAAGGCGGAGCAGGTGGAATGGGGCCACGCCAGTCGATCTGGGTGTGCCTCTTGATTCCGGCTTTGGTCTTGCGGAAGTCGGCCCGGGGAAAGAGGGTCAGCGACAAGTCGATGGTCGTGGAATCGAGCGCATAAATCACCTGGTCCAGATCGAGACCGAGATCCTCGCAGGCATAGAGTGGTCTGGCCCCTCGTATCAGCATTCCGGCAAGATTCTGCCAGAGCCGCCAGTCGCGATGTTCGTTGGCGTCGGCCAGGGTCGATTTGGCCACCGGCCGCGTGAATCCCAGATGGTGGAGCGCGGTGGGCTTGGCATTGAGGCAGGCCGCAATGTCGCGAAGCCCCTCCCTCCAGGTCAGTTGAGCAAAGACCATGCAGATCAGTTGCTGACGGCAACCAAAATGGCGGACACGGCACTCGGCCTCGT
>CAZQUC010000267.1:0-6192 GCA_964596095.1 uncultured Enterobacteriaceae bacterium | reverse complement strand
GCCAGTCCTCGCGCCGTAACTCGTTGATTATCAATAAAGCGACCCCACGGGGAATCGAACCCCGGTTACTGCCGTGAAAGGGCGGTGTCCTAACCGCTAGACGATGGGGTCTCTGTGAACCGCGCGTTCGGCGCGGGCGGATACTTTCCACGTCAGGAGGGATTGGCAAGTGGTTTTTGTGAGTTTTTACCGGACTGGGCGCGGCGTGTGCGCTTATCCTTGGCTCGTCCCGGGTGTGTTGTCGGCCAAGGGAGCGCGGTATTTGGGGAAGCGGCGGGAGAGGTCCTCGCGGTATTCCTTGGCTTTGGCGGTGTTGCCGGCTTTTTCGAGCGCGTGGATGAGTTTCCATAGCGCCAGGGGGGCGATCTCCTCGTCGTCGAACATCTGGCTGGGCACGACGTAGCGCTGGGCGGCTTCGGCAGGGTCGCCTTGGGCCAGCGCGAGATCGCCGTTGAGGATGCGCAGGTTGCCCTGCACGCGGGCTTCGGGCTGGAGGCGGAGGGCTTCGTTGATGACGGGGCCGGCTTCGTCGTATTTTTTTTGGCCGAACAGGCCGCGGGCTTTGTTGAGCAGGCCTTTGGACTGCTGGGGCGGCGGGAGTTCGGCGCGGCGCAGGTAGTGATCTGCCGCCTGGACGGCGCCTTCGTAGTGGCCGTTGGCGAGGCGCGCCTCGGAAAGGGTGAACCAAACGCGGTAGTCGGTGTCTCCGGGGCGGTCCGGCGTGCTGGCGAAGCTGAGGTATTTGTCGGCTTCCGGCATGTTGCCGGCCTCGAAAAATTTCAAACCGAGGTATTGAAAGACCTCGCGGGGCACGCGGGTCTCGGGCTGCTCTTTCAAGCGTTCTTTTTCCACCACCTTGGCGAGGTTCTTCACATCCTGCAGGTAGTAATAGCTGAGGAGGATGCGGAGATGGGCGTCTTTGTCGTAGGATTTCTCATCAAGAGCGAGGGCTTTCTCCAGCGCGGGGATGGCTTCCTGGTAGTTCTTGAGATCGAAATGGCCGCTGCCGATCCAGAACCACGCTTCCGCTTCGGCGCGGGTGCGGGGGAATTTTTTCAGCAGTTCCTCGAAGGTGGCGATCATGCCGGCCATGTCCTTGCGCTGGCCTTTGAGCAGGGCGCTTTGTTCGTAGGCGAGTTCGGCCACGGGCGAGGTGGCGAAGTCCCGCAGCAGGCGGTCGAAATCATCCTGCGCGTTCTTGTAGGCTTCGGTGGCCTTGTAGGCGAGGCCGCGTTTGGCGAGGGCTTGAGGCACTTGGGGGTCTTCGGGATTGTTTTCGATGAACGGCGAGAGGGAGGCGATGGCGCCCGCATGGTCGCCGGCCTCCTCGCAGGACCAGCCGCGGCGGAAGAGCATGGACGCGCGCAGGTTTTCCGGCAGGTTTTCCGCCCGCACTTCGCGGTAGGACACGGCGGCCTGGGCATAGACCTGCCGGGTGAAAAAGTATTCGGCGAGAATGAAATGGCAGAGGTCGAGTTGCTCGCTGGCGGGGTTCATCCCCTTGATGCGCTCGATGATGCGCTCCGCGGTGGTGGGGAGCCGAGTGTCCCGCAGTTCGCTGAGGCAGAGCAGGATGCGGTAGCCGGCCTCGACGTTCTCCGGCGCGGCGGGGTAATACTGATCGATCATCAAGAAGAGATCGAGCGCGCGGCGGTATTGTTTGAGTTTGCTCTGGGCGTCGCCCACCAGCAGCCACAACCGGGCGCGCTGATCTTCGGGAAGCTGCGTCGAGGCGGCGGAGCTGTAGGCGGTGACCACCTCCTGCCACTGGCCGGCCTTGTGGTAACTCTCCACCAGACCGTAACGGGCAATGGCCAGCCAGGGGGCGACTTTTTCGCCGCTGAGTTTGAGCACTTTTTCAAACCCGGCCACGGCGGCGTCGAGCTGGCCCGCATCCTTCAGCATGCGCGAGGATTTGACCAAGGCCTCGGCCTGATACTCCTGATACCGAAGATCGGTTTCCTCCTCGGCCACGCGCTTATAATGCGCGAGGGCGGCGTCGGGACGGTTCAGTGTTTCATCGATCCGGCCCATCTGGATATGGGCGCGCGACCAAAAATCGTTGTTGGTCTTATACTTGGTGAGTTTCTCGTATTCGCTGTAAGCCGTCTTGACCTGATTCTGCTCGCTGAAGCTGCGCCCGCGGTAATAGATGGATGAATGCCGGATAGGCTCCTGCTTGCTTTGCGCGGCGGCGGTGCCGAAATGCCGCGCGGCATTGGCGAAATCGTGGCGGTTGTAGGCGATGGAGCCGAGCCGGTAAGCGGAGTTCGCCACATAATCCCCGGTCTTGAACACTTCGATGATACGGCGGTAAGTGGCCTCGGCCTCATACAGCATGCTAAGATTCAGATAGCTTTCCGCGAGCCGGTAATGCGCCAGCATGACGTATTGGCCGCGCGGGTAGTTGGAGAGATACAGCCGGTATCGCTGGGCCGCGAGGTCGTAACTCTTTTGCCCGTAAACCATGTTGGCGTAATCGTAGAGATCCTGCTCGGGCGCGGGCGCTTTCTTGGCCGGGGCCGGTTTGGGCGCCGGGCGCGGGCGGGTGGGCGTCTCTTTTTCGTCTTTCTCTTCGGTTTCTCCGGTGACCTCTTTTTCCGTCTCGGGAGTGGTGGACGACGGCGGCGGGTCGTCGTTCACGGGTTCGGCCCGCGGCGGGGTGGGAGAAATCGCCGGCGGGGGCGGCGTGAGGGGATTGACGTCCTCCTCCACCGGCAGAGCCTTGGGGATAGCGGAATCCTGGGCCGCCACAGGAAGGGAGGGCGCGGCAAACGCCGCGGCCACGGCCAACGCGAGCCAAGACGGAGGAGTGGCGGCGGGGCGGGAACGGGCAGGGCGGTGATTGGAAAAAACAGGCGTCATGGCGATGGCGTGGGAGCGGGGCGGACGGTCATGAAGGAAACATTCCACACTCCGGCTTTTTTGCAGGTATCAAGCACGCGGACGATGTGCTCGTAGGGCGTGAGCCGATCGCCCCGCACAATGACCGCGACATTGGGATTGATTTCGGAGATTTTCCCCAAGCGTTCAAATAATTTTTCTTCCAAATAATCCTGTGAATCCACCACCACGCGGCCGTCCACGTGGACGTTGACGACGATTTCGTTGTATTCGCGGTCCAGTGGCTGGCCCTTGTCGGCGGCGGGCAGGCTGATGTCGATCTCCGTTTCAAAGCGGGAGAATTTCCACGAGATGACGAAAAACGCCAGCAGCAGAATGAGCACATCGACGAGCGGGGCGATCTGGATGCCCAGGCTTTCAAGAGGCGCGGTTTTGCGGAATTTCACGTCGGCTCGGAAAAAGAAGTGGCACGGGTGGGAGCCGCTCTCAAGGCCGCGGCGCCCCCTCCCGGCGGGCGGCCGCGCGGGCGGTGGCTTTTTTGTATTGGGCGGAAAGCAGCGCCATGAGATGGGTGGAGGCGGTTTCCAGATCCGCGATGAGCCGCTGCACGCGGCTGCGGAAGAGCGCATAGGCGATGGCGCAGGGAATGGCCACCAGGAGGCCGCCGGCGGTGGCGATCAACGCCTCGGCCACGCCGCTGGCGAATTCGACCTGCACGCTGTTGATGCTTTTGGAAATGGCGCGCATCTCGGCGATCATCCCGATGACCGTGCCGAGCAGCCCGATCATCGGCGCCACGGTCACGATGTCCGCCAGCAAAGAAATCCGCCCCGTGAGGAGACTGGCCTGGCGCGTGCCTTCGGCTTCGGTCACCTCGCGCACGTCGGCGAAGGTGGCGGTCGGGTTGCGAGTGGCGAATTCCAGCGTTTTCTGGGTCACGCGCGCGAGGCACTCGTTGCGGCGGCTCGCCACTTGGAGCAGCCCGGCGTAATCCCCGCCGCGGATGAGGGCTTCCGCTTCTCCCATGAACTCATCGCTCACCACCGTGCCCTGCCGCACGGTGAAGATATAAAAAACAATCAGCGCCACCGCGAAAATGGAGAGCGCCACCAGCGGATACATCATCAGCCCGCCCGCCTCGAACAGTTGCTTCAGTGTGGTGAGCTGCTCCTCGGGGGCAGCGGCTCCCGGCGGCCCTAATTGGCCTTGAGCCAGCGCCGGCGCGGCCAGCAGGCACATCAACAGCACGCCTCCGGGCCATAACCCGAGAGCCGCCCCACGGCGGAGAACATTGCGACGACAGCCCGGATGGAACATGGAAAGAAAAGACGAACGCCCGCGCGCCTGATACCGCGGGAGGCAGAGAGGACTACAATTCATTTCTCCATAAGGTCAAGAACAGTTGAGAGGAGCCGTGATTTCGGACATGGAGGAGGGTGCTTGACAATACGCACACGGGCTTTATGCGGATGCTTTCGTGTCACGCCTGTGCCCGCAATGCCTCGTGCAAAAGAGATACGGCATTCCCCGCTCCTCACCTTTCACCATTAATCGATGCGTCGCCAACATTTCCTCTCTCTGTCGCTCTGTTCGATTCTTCGTTTGCCTGATGCACACGCGCAGGCAGAAGACGAGGAGCCTGCCGGACCCAGTCTCGTGCGATGGCCCACGGTGGAGGCGGTGGGTGATTTGTCCGACAGCATCGGCCTCAATTGGGTTTCGACGACGGAGGAACCCCGAGTGCGCTATCGCCCGCTGGGGACGGCGGCATGGTTAGAGGCGACCGCGACGACGGGCAGCTTCCCGGGCCGCTCCGAACGTGTGCATCGCGCGCGGCTGACCGGTCTGCAACCCGACACCGTTTACGAAGCACGACCTTGGGGTGCTCCGATGAGCGACATCATCCGCTTCCGCACCACTCCCGCCGGACTTTATGAGCCCAAGCTCATCCATCTGGCCGATTACCAACAGAATCTCACCGGTCCCGGCAATGCTTTCGATGCGATGAATGCCGTGGTGCAATCGCATTTGGACGAGGTGCATCTGGTGATCGCGGGGGGCGATTACGTCAGTGATGATGGCGTCAGAAGCGCGTTGAACGGCCAGCGATGGGTCAACTTTCTGACCTCCGTGTCCCCGCGTTTCGTGCGCTCCGATGGCACGCACGTTCCTTTCGTCTGGCTGGCAGGAAACCATGAAGTGGTGACCAATTATGCCAACGTGGCGGATCCGGCCAATCCGGTCGGCGAGCCCGGCTATCTGGCTCATCTTTTCCAATTCCTCTGGGATCCGATGCTGCCCAACACCCCGGTGCGCGGCCACGGCTGGCTCAAACTGGGGGCGAATCTGCTGCTGGTCTTTCTCGACACGAACCACACCACCCTTCTCTCCGATCAGCTTGCGTCCTTCGCGGCCATCCTGGCCGAGCACGCGCCGGCGGTCAGGCATGTGTGCTTCGTCTCTCACGTCGGCCCCTGGCGCGGTCAATGGGCGGGAGCGGACGGCTGGGCCGCGCATCGGCAACTGCGCCGGGAATTCCTCCCCATCACGCAGCAATACCCGAATGTGAAATTCTGGCTGACAGGGCACGAACACAATTTCTGTGTCACGCATCCCCTTCTCGCGGTGCCCGAAACCGGCAACGAATACAAGTGGGTGCGGGACGAAGCGGCGGGAATCGTGTTCACCGGTCATGGCGGCTGGGCGACCGTCAGCACGCGCGACCTGGCCAATCGGACGCTGCTGTCCACGGTCGATGGCTCGCTCATGTATGAGAGCTGGATCGTCAGCCGCAGCCCTGACCTTGCTTTTGAGATGCATAACATCGACCATCCGCCCGCTCCGCCTTCCGGGCCGGCGAATGTCCACCCGGAAGCCTGGCATTGGTGGGCGCTCACCTTCGGAACCACATCCGTGCGGGCCGTCGCCCACAATGCGGGAGGACACGTTTATAAAACGATCACCCGCCCGCTCGACGAGCGCTTTCCTTCCCTCAAATTTGTCCGAAGGGAGGGCGGACAATGCGATATCGAGTTCACGGGCATCCTGCAATTTTCCCCGGATCTGGTCACTCCCTTCGTTGATGTGCCCGGTGCGACCTCTCCTTACACAGTTCCAATCGAAGGGCTCCCACGGGCTTTCTTTCAGGTGCGGACGCCCTGATGCCGGGCCGGAAAACTTTGCTTTCCATCCATCTCATGTCCCGCAGCATCCACGTCACCCGGCGCACCCTGGCTGAAATCCGCCGGGCGGATTACGCAGATCCCGACCAGAAGCGGGAGGTGCTGCAACGGGCCCGACGGCAGTGGCGGCGCAAACAGGCCATCAAGGACTTTATGCGGGAGGAGC
>CAZQUC010000266.1:0-6197 GCA_964596095.1 uncultured Enterobacteriaceae bacterium | reverse complement strand
GCGGGCGGCTTGCCGAACGATGCCATCCAGAGCGTGTCGCCACTGTCGGTGACCATCAACCGGCTAATCAAGCCACCCATGCTATGACCGATGAGGACGATCTTGTGCCGCAGCGGATACCGCGCTTCGATGGCATCGAGTTGCTCGCGGAGGATAGCCGCGGAATGGGGATAGGGGTAACCGCTGGGGTAACTGAAGAACCAGAATTGATAGCGCCGGCGGATTTCGGGATCGCCCCGCAGGTGGTTGAGCATTGGCGCCCAGGTGGCGGGGCTGTCGATGAGGCCGTGCGTCACCAACACCACGATCTTATCGGGGTCATACGGTTGGAGCCGGGCGATGCGGGCGGTCTTGGCGTATTTCTCCGGTCGCAGGGCGCGGGAGAGTTCGAGTTTTTTCGGATTTTCCCGCGCCAGCATCACGGCCAGAGGCACGGTGAAATTCGCGGCCAGTGGAAAGGAGCACCCGGCAAGTGTTATCATCTCGGTGGCCAACGGATCGTGAAACGACAGCACGCAACGCCGTCCCTTCTCAAAGCGCGCCAGGGCCGTGATGCCATAGTAGGTGCGCTCCATGGTGAAGGTCTCCACCGCGTCCCGGCGCTTTTCCTTGCCCACCGCCACCAGAGGCGCGCCGAGGCCGGGTTTGATCGTATGCTCGGTGACATATCTTCCTTTGATGTCGAATTCATCGGCCGGGGTGAAATCATAGAGCGCCGCGTGATGCTGCGGCCGCGGATCGCGCGCATAGTCGAGCACGAAATCACCTCCCTCCGCCGGAACGCGCAGGGGCTGGGACCAAGGATCGAGCTTCGCGTGTTGCAGGGTGGTGAAGAGGCGGGCGACAGCGAAGTTATATGTTTCCCGTGCCGCGTCGTTGCCGGGGTTGCGGGCAAGTTCTTGGGAGGCGGTTTCCGCTGCCGTCAGAAACCCAGCCAGCGCCATGAGCGGCTCCGAGCGGTCTTTTTTCAGCGCGGTGACGATGCCCTGCTCCGCGGTGGTCAAGAGCCCGGCCGTGGCGCCGAGCGGCCGGAATTTCGGGCGGACCCCGGCGACACTCGCGTAATGCGAGCAGCCAGCCAGGGCCACCGTCAACGCGAGCAACAACCATCGATGGACGTGAGTCATGAGATCTGAATGGTGAAATTAGAATCGAAGCGTGGCGCGCAGGCCGCCGATGATCGCGGTGCCGATGCCCTGCTTCGCGGAATCTGTCACCTGCAGGTCGGCGGTGATCAGGAAGGCCGGAGTGACGGCGAAATTATAAAACGCTTCCACCCCTTGCTCATCTCCGAGATGCAGGAAATCCGGCAGATCATCGCTGGTCTTCAAGTAATACCAACCCACCCCGAAACGATCGTGCGGCCGGTGGGGATGCAAGCCTTTACCACCGAAACCGATACTATAGAATTCGGCGATGGGATTCGTCGATTCATCGGCCACGCCGATCCGTCCGAACAGGCCGATCCCACGAGTAGTTTCGCCGTGAGGATGCCATAAAAACTGGTCGAAGTTATAATAGATGGCCCAGGATTCGCCGGCGCGAGTCGGAGTGACGCCGCTGCCGGGCAGGAACGCGCGCAAGGGTTGGTCGAATTCGGCATAATTGCCGCTGCCATAGCCACCGCCCAGCAAATGATGGCCGGTTTTGTCGCCGAAATGCGTGGTCAGCCGGGCTTCCGCGACGTAGCTGGTCTTGCCTTCCCAGACCGTGTCAAACCCAGCTCGGGTGGGGGATCCTTCGCCGTCGATGGCAGATAGGCTCAGCACGAAATCAGGGTTGGGGAGGATGGCGAGAGCGACCCCCAGTGGCGAATATGGGGCCAACAGGCTGAGGGCGGGATTCGCGGCAAAGGCGCTGCCGAGAAACCGTTCGTCACCCATGATGTGGGCGAACTCATTGGCATCGCCTCCGGTGATGTCCAGCTTGCCGAAGCTGAGAGCTACCTGCGGCGAGAGAAATTGGGTGAAGTAAAGATGTGGGATCGTCACTTCGTCCAGACCGGGCAAGGGCAGGGAGGAATTGATATTCGGCGGCAGGAGCGCGCCGGAGCGGGCATCGATCGGCCGGCCGTAATTCTGCTCCGTGCGCATGAAGAGGAAGCCGCCCGGCCAGAGCCCCGCCTTGCCGGAATCGAATTTGAATTCCAGCCGCCAGGAAGCCTGATATTCGTAGTCATCGAGATCCTGGGACGGCACGTTGCCGAAATTGATCCGGTCGATCCGATCTTGAATCACCTGGCCGAGCGCGACGTCCCCACGGCGCGGGAGAGGCAGATGCAACACCCGGCCCAGCAGGGTGTCGGAGTCTTCGAGCCGGGCCAGTTGCCGGGTAAGCAGGCGTTGAAAATCATCGTTCACCGAATCGGAAACCCGCTGCGACCAGCCTTGGGAATCGCCTCCGTCAAAAACCCCCTGAAACGTGTGGGTCATGTTGAAGTCGAACTGAAAGCCGTGTTCGGCCAAGGTTTGTCGCGGCCCGCCGACGGCGCCGAGCAGGCGCTCCCGCTCCCAAAAAGAACTGGTGAGGTCTGGGATGGGGAATAACGTCGCGTCCGCGGCCGGCGCTTCAGGCGGTGGGACGGTCACGGGTTCGCCGGCACTGAGAAAGCGGGACGCGGCCATCAAGAGGGCGCAGGAGCAAAGCAATCGTTTCATGGAGATGTGTGATGGGTTTGATGGAGATGGAATAAGGTCAGGCCGGCAATGGGTCGGCATGAGTGGATAACTATTTTCTCTTTTCGGGAAGCACCATGGTAATGGTCGCGCGTAATCCCCAATCGGGAGCGTTGTCCGGGGCTTCGGCATAATACCGGGCACCGACCTGAAAGCTCACCGGCATTTTGCCGATGCGGGTGAGTTGGCTGATTTGAAAATTGAGCGGAACCGTCCATTCGCTGGTGTTCCAGTCGTAAGCGGACTCCGCGTTGATGCCGATGGTGGTGTGCGCTTTGGTTTGATAGCTAAGGAAAGGTTGGATCGAGGTGGCATTGACATCCTCTCGCGAATCATCGCCCGCCACGCTCCAAAGATGATTCGCGAGCACTCCGGCAGTCCAGCCGCGTGCTTGGCCTAAAAACAGCACGGTAGGTCCCAAGCTCCACTGCTCGCTGCCCAGCAAGTCGTCCGTCGCTGTCGGGTAACTGAACACCGGCCCGATGCCGAAATGATATTCCTCCGGGAACAGTGTCTGCGGCGAGAAGAAGAAACTCTGCACGATGTCCCCGAGACCGTCCTGATGTTTGTCCACCGGCTGTTTTCTTACCGCTTTGTCGAAGGCTTTTTCCGCCGCTTGCTCGGCGGCGGAGCGCTGTTCGGTCGGGATTTTGTTGAGGATGCTGTCCGGTAGGCCGGGAAAGGCGGGCAATGGAGCCTTGAAAACATCCTCCTGCGAAAGATAGGGCACGATGGTGCGGACGATGAGTTTCCATTCGTCGTTCAGGGTGAGGGGTATGACCGGCTGGAAGTTCAGCTTGAATTGGGTTCCGTCCCCCAGCGGCCCGAGGCCGAAATCCCAGTTCATCTGGAAGGGCACGCTGATCATGGAGGCGACCGGGTTGCTAAGCTTCTTGGCAATTTCCGCATCGCTGTCTTCGGCGATGGCCGAAACCGCCAGACCGAGCAGGGTCAATGGCACGATGGTGTGATGATGGTTCATAGATGGTGTTGGTTCTTTATGGGCGACTGGCAAATCAGCAGGTGAGAAAGCGCTGTTTTACAGCAGGAAGCGAAGCCCAATCGATGAGAAATGAAGGTTAGGGAGGGAAAAGGACCGGCTGTTGAAAATGAGAGGAATGAAGACTCTTCTCTTCCTTTGCTAGCTTCTTCTTTTCAAGGTCACCGGCGGCGCACGCCACCGCCGCGCGTATGGCCGCCGAAGGAGCGCGACCCTTGAGGCGCGCCGCCGGATCGTTGAAAGGATTGATGCTGCTGGGTGCGGAGCCCACTGAATTCGCGGCCTGCCGAATCACGGCTCAGCCGGCTCCGCACGTCCTCGGAAGGCTGGATCTCGGCGCGACGCGCCGGCGCCCGATTCACGAAATCATCGCGGGTCAGCCGTTGCTGGCCGCCGCCAGCCTGACCCGGCCGTCGGAGATTGCCGGGGTCGATGCGGCGTTGGCCGGAGCCGTTCTGACCCGGACGCGACACCCGCTCGGGCGTGATCCGCCGCTCTCCGCCGCCATCCGCGCCCGGGCGGATGGCCGGGCGCTCGGGCGTGCGGGACCGGGCCGTCTCGCGGGAACGGTCGAGGCGGTTGCCTTGATCACGATGGTCGAGAGATTCCCAGTCACCGTCATGATACTTGGCCCAGTTACCGCCGTCATCACGTCGATATACATTGCCGTCCCGTCCGGCATAAACGTCGCCGTCGTGCCGGGCCATGCCGCCGCTGTGATCGTCGGTTCTCCACGCGCGGCCGCCGCCCTCGGAGCCGCGCCAGCGCGCCACGCCGCCGTCGTCGCCGATGACATGCCCGGCGCGCACCCAGTCATCGCCGCGTCGCACCGCGCTGGAGCCCCACTGCGCGTAGCCGTTGGAACTTTGCCGGGTGGCCCAAGCGGTGTCGTGGCGCGGGTTATAACCCGCGGCCACGGTGCGGGAGCCGTAGGGGCCGGTGACGCGCGCAGCGCGGCCGTAGTTGCCGGTCACTGGGTTATACCAGGCCGCGCGTCCAGCGCTGGCATAGGGTCCATAGGCCCGCCCTCCCACCGCATAACCACCCGTCCACGGGTTGTAAGCGGCGGCAACCCCATAGGTGGCCGGCCAGGGACGGTAAATCGGCACCGGCCCGGCCCAGGCGACAAAGGGCGGATAATAATAACCAGTGCCCCAAACCAGCGCCGCTTCCGCCGCCACTCCGGCGACAAAGGCTCCGAAATATCCCGCCGTGTAGCGGCACACCACCACGTCGTCATCGTCGTCGTCGATTTCGACCCTCACATAAGTGACGCGATGGACCGGATACGCGGGAGGAATGGTGTAGATCACCGCAGGCACGTCCACGCAGATCATCCACGGCCCGGCCGGCTGGGCGGATTGGAACCATACCGCGTCCTGGCAGAGATAATAGGTGTCATCCACGCGGATGACATCGGAACTCGTGTTCGTCGCGTAACTCGCCGACGTGCTTTCGATGGGGGCGAAGTCAGGAGTGTTGTCATCGTAGGTTACCTGGGCTTTGGCCTCCGCTTCCTTGCGCTTGATCACCGCCTCCTGCGGCACCTCCGCGAGCAGCACCGCATCGGCGGCCTCGGGCGTGCCGGGCACGGAGGCGAGCACATCGGCGCAGGGGCTATCGGGCGGGATCAGTTTGAAGTCCTCCGGCAGATCGTTGCCGGCATAAGTCCAGGGTCCCTCCCATTTTGCGGCGCGGAACCAGCGGCCGCTTACCAGGTAATATATCTGCCGGTCGGCGGTGTTATCGAACACCCAACTTTCGGTGTTCTTCGCCCACAGCAGATGGGTGTCCTCGACTTCCTGCCAAAGGGGATTGCCGTCAAAGGCGATCAATTCCGCGGGCTGCTCGGCATAATAGACATACGGCACCGATTGGCCGCGCACCACTTTGGCCGGCACCGCCTTTTTGACATGATCCCACTGCTCGCCTTTGGGGATTTTGGCGAAGGCGGCGGGCAGTTCCGCGGCCAGCGCCCATTCGCCGTCCAATTCCGGAGCGGTCAGCCAAGTGGTGTCGCTGAGAAGATAATATGTCGATGACTCCGGATCGTGAAAGACATCCCAATTGGTGTTCACCACAAATTCCAGTTTCGTGCCTTTGACCGGCGCCAGAACCGGTTTGCCTTCGACCAGCAGCAGGACGCTCGGCGCCGTGCTGACGAAGATCTGCGGCGGGTCCATTTTCAAGTCCAGCGGCTTGGCGTCCTTGGCGCGTTCCACTCCGGCGGCGAGGCGCTCCAGGGACACGGTGAGCGAATGGCCGGGAAACACCTTTCTGAACAAAGCCTCGGAGGGGGCGACTTCCGCCTCCGGCAGCGAGGGAAAACGGACGGACGAGATGGCCAGGTCGCGGATCAACACCGTGCGCGCGTCGATGTCGGTGGTGGTCCGACCTTCCACTTCCGTGACTCCGATGACCGGCTGGCCGTCTTTCGGGGTCAGCACAAAGGCGGCGCGAGCCTTGAGCTGGCGGGAGTCTTTCCATTCATCGAGCTGAGGTTGGTAAACGGTCAGCAGGGC
>CAZQUC010000265.1:0-6200 GCA_964596095.1 uncultured Enterobacteriaceae bacterium | reverse complement strand
GTCCGCTTTCTTTTCCTTGGCGAGCCTTGCGTCCTTTGCGCGAGACCAATAATAGAATTTCGCGCAAAGAGCGCCAAGCCCGCCAAGGAGTTGCGGCCATTCTTTCCCGTCACCACACGGCACCGCCCTTGCCCGGTTAACGGGCATGGACGTGGACATATTTTGTTCACATGAATACTATGACCGTGCGGGACTTGCGCAATTCCTTCCCCAGGCTGGAGAGTTCACCATCTGGACGAATGATTGTATCACGCACTTTCCGGAGTCGCTGTTGTTGGGGGGGGATTCAAGATACTCCGCCGGAGTCTTGGGCGGGTTCTTCAGACTCTGGAAGCCATCGCTGCCGTCAGTCCGCCACTTGGGCAACGAGGCGGAGGAAGGTCGGCCGGCCCGCGCTGTCGGGCGCGAGGCGCACGGTGACGGAGCCGTCGGCGTTGCGGGTGCTGGTGGCGGCGGTGGCGGCGTCCCAGTCTTTGAGATCGGTGGAAACTTCAACGGTCACATCGCAGTAGGCGTTTTCGTCGAAGCGCGGCGTGTAGTCAAAGCGCAGCACGCGGGTGTCGTCGGTAGTTTCGAGCTGCGCGCGGCCGACGTCACCTTCGCCGGTGGTGACATTCGGTTTCCGCCCGGCGAGGGCGTATTCCAGCACGTTAGGCAGGCCGTCGCCGTCGGGATCGTCCTCCGGGCCACGCTGGGCAGCGGGCACTTCCTCCGCTTCCAGCCATTCACGAAAGCCGAGGTCCGGCGCGAGGCCGAGCACTTCGGTGATGATCTCGCGATCGGTCAGACGCGGGATGTCGCCGTGGGTGGATGGGTATTTCGTGCGGAAGGCATCGAGCACGATCTGCGCGACCTTGGCCTGCAAGGACGTGCTCGGATGGAAGCCATCGCCTGAAAACAACGAGCGCGGACCGCAATTCAGGTCCGGCACTTTGGAAAACGCGATGCCGCCGATGGTGAACGGCTCCTCCGTGCGCGCGCGGTTGGTCAGTGTATAGACATCCGCGAAGCCCAGATCGAAGTCGTCGGCCAGTTCGCGCAAGTCCTCGTTCAGCTCGTCGAGCATTTCCGTGACGCGGGCGGTCTGGGCGGGATCGACACCCACGTCGCTTTGGATCTTCGGCGTGCAGCCGATGTGCGGCACCGCCACCAGCACCATCGGGCCGTCGAAATCGCGCTCCTCGCGCTGGTATTCGATGATGTCACGGAGGTTTTCGCGCAGGGAACGCCGCAAGCGGTCGGGATTCGAGGCTTCGCCGCGGTCGTTGCGATAAATCGTGCCATAGGTGACTTGCACGGGATTGCCGTTCACGCGCGGATTCGTCTCCGGATCCGAATTACCCGAAGCGAGATCGTTGCCGCCGAAGAAGACGATCGAGGTGTCAGCGTCCTCCAGCATGTCGTCGAAGGTGTCGCGCCATGTCGGGTAGGCCAGCCAGACCGGCCAGCCGCCGCTGGAATCCACCACCTCTTCCCGCGCGTCATCGTCCTGGATGAGGAAATTCCGCGCTTCCCGCGCCGTGCCGCCCGGTTTGGCGAAATTGTAGGCGTGCCCGGTCACGCGATAATCCGCGTAAGTCCCCCAGCTTCCCAGATCAAAATGATCGCGGCGGCGCTCGTGCAGGATTTCGCACCAGTTGCGGGCCTTCCAAGCTTCCGGGTTTTCCGGATACAGGGCCACGAATTCGCTTTGATACTCCTTCGACAGACTATCCCCGACCACCAGCGGATGCTCACCGGCAAAGGAGGATGGACTCGACGCGAGGCCCGCCGCCAGCGCGCCCGCCAGCATCGGGCCATACAACACATGGTTTTGCCACATGATCGAATTTACGCCGGCCCCCCGCCAAATCGCGGCGTATGAAGATTGAGGAAAAATCCTGACCGTTGACAGCGCTTTCCCTTTAATCCCGGATCGAACGGGCGTGGTGGCGCATTTCGCGTTGCGCCGCCAGACGACGGGAGTTAATGACCATGATGCCTCCACGCAAACCACCTGAAATCACCATCCCCCAAGTCAGCCCCCGAACCGTGCAGATCGGCCTCGGCGTGCTGTTATTGCTGTGGGCCGCTTGGTCGGCGTTTTACACCGTGCCCGCCGAATCGGTCGGTGTCGTGCAGCGCTTCGGCCGCGCGCTGGAAGAAACCGTGCCGCCCGGCCTGCAATTCAAGATCCCCTTCGGTGTGGACAAGGTCGCCATCGTGCCGGTGCAGCGCCAGATGAAGCAGGAATTCGGCTTCCAATCCGACCCTTACGCGCGGGAAGAGCCTGACGGCCTGCAATCGGAAGCCTGGGTTTCCACCAGTCTACGCCGGGGCAGTTCGTTCAATCCCGAAGTGCAGCGCTCCATGGTCACGGGCGATCTCAACGCGGTGCTGGTCGATTGGGTGGTGCAATACCGCATCGACGAGCCGCGCCGCTACCTCTTCCACGTCAATGAGCCGGTGCGCACGCTGCGGGACTTGAGCGAGGCGGTGATGCGCGAGGTCATCGGCGACCGCACGGTGGATGAAGTCATCACCATCGGACGACAGGAGATCGAGGTCAGAGCGCGTGAGCAATTAGCCACGCTGGTGAAAACCTACGAATTGGGTGTGACCATCGACCAGGTGCAACTCAAGGACATCGACCCGCCCAAGCCGGTGCAGGATTCCTTCGACGAAGTGAACAAGGCGCAGCAGGACCGCGAGCAGATGATCAACCAAGCGAGCGGCGAATACAACCGCGTCGTCCCGCGCGCCCGCGGCTTGGCCGACCAGAAAATCCGCGAGGCCGAGGGCTACAAGCTCAAGCGCGTCAACGAAGCGCAGGGCGACGTGGCCGCCTTCAACGCGCAACTCGAGCAGTATGTAAAAGCGCCCGAGGTGACCCGCGCGCGCCTCTATCTGGAGGCGATGAGCGAGGTGCTGCCGCAAGCAGGCGCCAAGATCATCGTCGATGATTCCGTCAAACAAGTCTTTCCGTTCGTGAGCGGCACCGGCGCCGCCGCCGTCCCCGCCGCGCAAAACCAATCATCCCCATCCCGCTGATGAAACAAATTCTCGGTATTTTCTCCGCCCTTCTCGTCATGATCGCCGTCGCGGCGTTCTCGGGGTGCTTTTACACGGTGAGCGAGACCCAACAGGTCATCGTCACCAAATTCGGCGAAGTGGTCGGCGAGCCGATCTCCACGCCCGGACTCCGGTTCAAGATCCCCGTCATCCACAAGATCAACCGGCTGGAAAAGCGGTTGCTCAACTGGGACGGGAAGCCGATCGAGATTCCCACCAAGGACAAGGCCTACATCAGCGTGAATACCTTCGCGCGGTGGCGCATCACCGACGCCAAGCAGTTCTTCCTCCGCCTGCGCGACGCCAACAGCGCGATCTCGCGGCTCGACGACATCCTCGGCAGCGAGACCCGCAACGCCATCGCCCGCCACGAGCTGATCGAAATCGTCCGCACCGACAAGGACCGCAAGCCGGCCCTCGACGAGACGCTCATCGTCACCGACGAAACGGCTTCGGAAGGCAGCGGCGTGAAGATCGGCGTGCTGCCGGACATCCGCACGGGCCGCGCCCGCATCGAGGCGGACATCAAGCAAGGCGCGGCGCCGAAGCTGAAGGAGTTCGGCATCGAGCTGCTCGACGTGCGCTTCAAGCAGATCAATTACAATGACGACGTGCTGGTGCGCGTCTATCAACGGATGATCAGCGAGCGGCTGCAAATCGCCGAGCGCTTCCGCTCCGAAGGCGGGGCCGAAGTGGCGCGCATCAACGGCAAGCGCGAGCGCGACCTCAACGAAATCCAGTCCGTGGCCTACAAGCGCGAGCAGGAAATTCGCGGGGAGGCGGACGCCGAAGCCTCGAGCATCTATGCCGAGGCCTACGGCAGCCAGCCGCGCGCGGCCGAATTCTATCAATTAACCAAGGGCCTCGACACCTACCGCACCATCATCCGGCCCGACACCACGCTCATGCTCTCCACGGACAGCGATCTGTTTCGCCTGTTGAAAAGCACGGGGTCGGTGCTCGCTCCGGCGTCCGCCAAACCGGCGACGGCGACGCCTGCCGCTCCCTCCGCATCCGCGCCCACACCGACGCGGCCGACGACAGCGGCTGAACCCGTCGCGTTGCCCTCGCGCGAGTTCGAGCCGTGAGGAGAGGGTGATTTTGGGCTGAGAGTCTCTATCCGTGTGGCGGGGGCGTCCCGCCCACCGCAGTGGGCGCTCCCCCGCGGAAAGGCTGGAGGAATTTCAATGCCTCCCTTCGATGCGAGATCCACGCGTCCGCCTTTGAAAAAGAACCCGGTGTTTGGCCGGATCGCTTCCTGCGGTGACGCGACGATCACGCGCGGCGTCGCGCCAGGATCAGGGCTCCAGCGGCCAGAAGACCCAAAGAAGCCGGCTCCGGCACGGCGGGTGGCAGAACCGAGCCGGTCGCCGTGACGGTGCCTTGGTCGAGCTGCAACGCATAGATTTGGGAGTGCTGGACCGAAGACCAGTCGATGGTGAATTCCGTGACGCCAGTGGGCAGACCCCATTGCAAGGCCCACGTGTTCCGATCGGCGTTTTCACCACCGAAGGAGCCGGCCGACTCTGAGTCGATGAGCGAGATGTAATCCGCCTCCAAAGCCAACGACGGCGTGCCACCCGCGGTGTAAGTCAGAGTCGGCCACACGTTGTTGAAAAAGGAATAGCCCAACGGGTCGGTGATCTCGATT
Organism: uncultured Enterobacteriaceae bacterium; assembly: GCA_964596095.1. Lineage (GTDB taxonomy): Bacteria > Verrucomicrobiota > Verrucomicrobiia > Verrucomicrobiales > V1-33 > CAJBME01. The sequence continues at coordinate 1,498 of CAZQUC010000265.1, read as the reverse complement.
TGGAACACCACCGTCCGCACGTCGGCGAGCGCGGTGGCGTCGGCGACGGCCAGTGAGCCGCCAAGCGTATTCGGAACAGCGCTGATCCCCCCATGGTAAATGGAATCGGCCGCGAAGTAAGGCCCGCCACCGGCACCGCCGGCGGTCCTGTTGAGCTCGGCACGCGTATCGGGCGCGATGATGGTTCCGGTCTGCGAGGCCAGCCCGCCGGGCCATGGCGCCGCGCCCGGAAAGGTCGTCGGATAACCCGGACCAACGGCGCTCGCGCCCAAGTTGTTCCATCCTTCCGTCGTGGTCGTTCCTCCCAGAGAAATCGACGTGACGGCGGCAGGAGCGGCGAGCGTGGTGGTCAGAACGGCCAAAGCGGCCCAGGCGAGGGTGTTGTTATTGAGTCCAAGTTTCATATTCGGAAAGCACGGCCTCCATAGCACAGGATCGGGATTTCGCTCGAAGAAAATGTCCCGATCGCGCCTCTACAGTTCGTCCGGTCCGGCCCCATCTTTTGCCAAGGGATTTTCCCAGAAGGCGGGGCACAAAAAAAACGCCGCCCGGCCAAAACCGGGCGGCGTGGAAAAACGGGAAGCGAGTCCGCGTTACTTGGCCTTGGTTTTGGCCGTGGCGATTTTGGTCTTGCTGGACGCCTTGGCGGAAGCGGCTTTGGCCAAGGGCTTCGTGCTCTTGGCTTTGGCGGCCGGCTTGGCCTTGGCGGCGGCTTTTTCTTCCTTGGCGGCCTTGGCCTTGGCGGCGGCGCGCGCGGCTTCCCGCGCGGCGGCGGCAGCGGCACGGCGGGCGGCCTCTTCCTCGGCCTTGACCACCGCCTGAGCGGCAGCCATGATCGGGCTCATCATCGGCTTGGGCTGATTCACACTGGCGGCGGATTTGATGCCGGCCAGACCGCGATACGTCTTGCTGACTTTCTCCACCAGATTGCGTCCCACCAAGCCTTGCAGCTTCTCATAAGCGCGCAGGCGTAGCATCTCTTCCCCCCCGCTCACCGCGTTGCGTTTCTTCAAATTCTCATAAACAAGCCCGAACAGTTCGTTGAATTCGTATATTTTCGGGATGGACAGCACATTAACAAGTTCATCGGTGACATGATCCGGAATCCGCCGTGAAAAGCGGGTTCTCCGCGTGGGTGTGGACGTGGTTGCCATAGTGGCGCGGATTGTAGCACATCATGACGATTTCGCGACTGATTTCCCCATTTTAACACAAGATTTTCGCAAGAATGATTCTTTACAGCGCTTTTCCGTTCGCTATTACACAACAAAATATTTACATTGTAATGACAGTAACCACTTTGCTTTCCCGCCACGTCAAAACGCTGCTCCGGGTTTTCCTCGGCGTCGTGGGCTGGTTTTGTGTCACTCTCGCTCCCAGCTTGGCCGCCGAGCCCCCCTCTCAGGGAGTGACAGGAGGGAAAACGAACGAGCGCGAGCGCGTCTTAGAGCGGTTCTGCCTGCTTCCCGAACCTGCCGACACCCCGGAAATCACCAAG
>CAZQUC010000264.1:1994-6270 GCA_964596095.1 uncultured Enterobacteriaceae bacterium | reverse complement strand
GAACGACTCTTTCTTGGCTCAATGCCTCGGGATCACTCATGCGTAAGCCCTGCCCCGCGCCCCGAGGGGCAAGCCCTTCACCCCCACAGAGCGGAGGCCAGCCTCCGCACTCCAGACGCGTCCCCCTTCCAAGGCGTTTCCGTGGGGCGGCGCTGTTCCGTGCCCCTTCCAAGGTCGAGATACGTCAGGTGGCACAGGTCATTTTTTACTCAACAGGTTCTTACAAAGCGATTCTTAGGATCGACGTATCATGGCAATGGCAGAGACCGACCTCCGGAAGGTCCGGCGGTTGGCCTGCTACCTTCTGATCTAATCTTGTTGGGCATTGATAGCTTGTTTGAGGTGTTGGATCCAGGTGGAATAGCCTTGGGTGCTCAGGTGAATGCCGTCGCCTACGTGAAAATCAGCTCGGAGTTGACCGCGTTGGTCGAGCATGTCGGAATGTGAGTCACAGAAAGTGACATGTGGATGCTCGATGGCGAGCTGCTCCAGTTGCCGGTTGAGTGATCTGATTCGCTCGTTATTCTGATGCTTCCAGTGTGGGTGGAAGCGCTCATCGACAGGGAGAACAGAACTGATGATAATGGGAATGCGGGCAGGAAGCAGCGCCAAAATGCTGCGGAAATTGCGGATGATCTCATCGTTATCACGTCTGGCGAGATCGTTGACGCCCATGGCGATGACGATGAGGGAGGCGCGCTGGAGGGATGGATGGGAAGGGATTCGGTTGAGGAGTCCCCAAGTGGTGTCGCCACCGATGCCGAGATTGACGGCGTTGGGAGCAACGGAGGAAACGCAGAGAGCTTGGGTGATGCTGTCACCGATGAAAAAGACGGAACCGTCGGGAATATGACCGTCCATCCAGGCATGGGAGCGGGACATCCGGTGAAAATGATCGGAAATCTCTCCGGAGGGACGGAGAAGAGCTTGACGTGCAGCTTGGGAAGGAAATCGCTCTTGGCGAGAACCACCGCGAGAAAGAGGTGAATCCCAATAACATAGAGGATAGACATTGCTCGTAGTTTGCCCACCAGCCGGTTCGGCTCGGGTTCCGGCAGCGCGTCGCGCCGTTCCTCCGCATTGGGGTTCAGGTCCGGCGGTTGGACAAACTCGCCGACGGTCGGGCCGGCGGCCGTGGTGAATGTTGGGGCAACTGAAGAAGGCAGGCTTTCAGCCGCCGAACGGGAACGATTCGGTGTGGACATGGCGGTTCGCTGCGTGCGAATCAGCCCTGCCGGGGAGAGAACTGTCCCGTGTGAACTTTTCCAGATGCCTGAATACGAAGAGGGGCGTGTCTACACACGCCCCACATCAGGCACCTGGAAGGCCCACACAGGAACGCTTTCGACACGCCCCCAGCCGGGGCGTGTGTCGAGCGCATGTCCTGTGTTTCCGAAATTTTCCAGGTTTCGATGTGGACAGCAGCCGAAGCTACGCGAATTGGTTAGATATGTGGTGCGTTAAAAGGTCATTCGTGGTTGGTTGAAGAAGGGGAATCCTAGAAGTTGCCCTGCCTGCCGCAAGCACGTTTTTGCGGAGAGTTACGCCGGCCCAGGCTCGCATTCCGCGGCGCGCGACCGATCCGGATGCGCGGGCCAGCTCACGAGAAGGATGTCTTCTCTGCGTTATTGGCCGATCGCTTCCTCCGGCAACGCGAAGACCACTAGACTGCCACCCGCGGGCCGGCCGGATTTGCCGCCGCCGGCGGAAATGACGAGGTATTGCCGGCCCTTCACCATGTAGGTGCTCGGCGTCGCGTTGCCGCCGAAGGGGAGCGCGGCTTTCCAGAGCACCTGACCGGTGTCCTTGTCGAACGCGCGGAAGGTTTCATCCGCCGTCGCCCCGATGAAGAGCAGGCCGCCGGCCGTCACCACCGGGCCGCCGTAGTTTTCGGTGCCTGTCGGGGGCAGGCCGCGTTGCGTCAGCGCCGGGTATTCGCCGAGAGGGACTTTCCATTTGAGTTCGCTGGTGTTGAGATCGACGGCGTTGAGCGTGCCCCACGGCGGCTTGATCGCGGGATATCCCTCCGCGTCGAGATAGCGGCGGAAGCCCGCGAACGCATAAGGCGGGAGCTTGTCGGAGGTCGCGGGAGCCGGGCCGGCGGCTTCCGGGCGGGAGGCCGACGGCGGCTCCGCGTTCGCGCCGAGCACGTAGTCCAGAATGGCTTCGCGTTGCGTGGCCGGAATGGTTTCGAAGGGCGGCATCCGGCCCGCGCCCTGCCGGATGATTTGCATCGCCTGCTCGCGCGGGCGGCGTTGCTCCAGATCGATGAGGCCGGGAAAACCGCCCGCCGGATTGCCCCGGCGGTCCAGCCCATGGCAGGCCGCGCAATAGATCATGTATTCCTTCTCCCCGCGCGCCAGCGGCGAGCCGTCGGCGCGTTGCGTCTCCACCATCTGCATCACCCAGGGAATCTCATTGAGATTGACATAGTAAATCCCGTCCGGATCCACTGCCGCGCCACCCCATTCCATGCCGCCGTCGAAGCCGGGAAACATGATCGTCTCGCGCAAGCTCGGCGCGGGAAAAGGGCCGAAGTTCGGCGAAGCCCGGATGCGGTCCAGCGTCGCCGCGGCCGCTTCCGGGGAGACGTTGGAAATCTCCGCCTCGGTGTAATCCTGCCGCATCAATGGCGCGGGCTTGGTCGGGAACGGCTGCGTCGGCCAGGCTTGCTCGCCGCGCAGGTCCGAGGCCGGGACTTCTTTTTCCTCAATGGGCCACAGCGGCTCGCCGGTCACGCGGTCGAAGACGAAGAGCAGCCCGTGCTTGGTGCCTTGCGCCACGGCGTCGATCTGGCGGCCGCCGTGAGTGACGGTCAGCAAGACCGGCGGGCAGGGCAGGTCTTTGTCGAGCAAATCGTGATGCACGATTTGATAATGCCACAACCGCCGGCCGGTCGCGGCGTCGAGGGCCACGATCGAATTGGCGAAGAGATTCATCCCGTGCCGGTCGCCGCCGTAGAAATCCGGCTCCGCGGTTTTCGTTGCCACATAGACGATGCCGCGCTCCTCATCCAGCGATTGCCCCGGCCACGGCATCACGCCGGTCGCTGTCTTCCACGCGTCGGGTGGCCAGGTGTCGTGGCCCACTTCACCCGGTCGGGGGATCAAATGAAATGTCCAGCGCACCCGGCCCGTGCGCGCGTCCAGCGCCCGCACTGCGCCCGGCCCGCCGAGGCCGCCAATGATGAGCAGATCCTGGTAAATGACGCCCGGCGTATTCAGCCCCACGTTCGGCGGCGTTTCCTGGTCCAACCCGCTGCCCAGGTGAAAGGCGCCGCCTTCGCCAAAGCCGCGGATGATTTGGCCCGTCGCCGCGTCCAGCGCGAAGAGATGATTTCCCACCGCCGTGAACAGTCGCGCCGAGCCGTCCCGCTCATCGCGCCAATACACCAGTCCTCGCTGCCGGGCCCGGCCCGCTCCCGCTTTCGTGGATGCCGGATCCCATTCCCAAAGCTTGCCGCCCGTCGCCGCGTTGAGGGCGAAAACCTTGCGCGTTGGCGAGGCCGTATAGAGCACGCCTCCGACAATCAGGTTGTTCGACTGATACTCGCCTGTGTCACCCGTTTCGAAGGTCCACGCCACCTGCAGGCGCGACACATTGCCGCGATGGATTTGCGCCAGATCCGAATACAAACTCCGCCGCGCATCCCCGAGATACACCGGCCAGTCCGCGTCTTGCGCTGGCAATGCTTCGCCGGGAAAACCGGTCGCGAGGGCAAGGGCGGTGAGGAAAGCGGAAAAATCCCGGCGCATGAAGCCTTTCTCTACTTCAACAAAACTCCCGCAGCCACCGCCTTCCGCGGGCCGGCGAAAAAATTCCGGGAAAGATGGCTCCACTCCTTGACCTGCGGCTCCAAGCCCCAACGTGGAGCCAATACCGGCTTCAGCGAAAGCCGCGCCGGTCGCCGCTCTCCACGACTGAATCATCACGAACTCATGAAAAAGCTGCTTCTTCTTTTGTTGTGCTGCGCCTTCCTCGGAGGGCCCGCTTTCGCCGCCGGGCCACCCAATATTGTCATGGTCTTCATCGATGACATGGGCTGGGGCGACTTTTCGTGCTTCGGCAATCAGGATGCGCAAACACCGAACATCGACCGGCTCGCCGCCGAGGGGCTGCGTTTCGAGCAGTTTTATGTGAACGCGCCGATCTGCTCGCCCTCGCGGTGCGCGTTGATGACCGGGCAGTATCCACAGCGGTGGAAGATCACCTCCTTCCTCAGCAACCGCGCCGACAACGAGCGTCGCGGCGTGGCGCAGTGGCTCGATCCCCAGGC
>CAZQUC010000264.1:0-1894 GCA_964596095.1 uncultured Enterobacteriaceae bacterium | reverse complement strand
TTTTATGTGAACCTCTGGCCCGACGATGTGCATAGCCCTTACTGGCCGCCTGTCGCCAAGTGGGGCGATGGCAGCCGGCGGCGTCTTTACCTCTCCGTATTGGAGGAAATGGACCGCCGGTTGGGCCGGCTCTTCGACCACATCCGCGACACGCCCGCGTTGCGCGACAATACGCTCATCCTCGTCTGCTCTGATAACGGTCCTGACGTCGGGGCGGGGAGCGCGGGCCCCTTCCGCGGCGGCAAGGCCATGCTCTACGAGGGCGGCACGCGCTCGCCGCTGGTGGTGTGGGGGCCCGGATTGATGGCCACCGATAAGGCTGGGACGAAAAACGACGCGTCTGTTTTCGCGGCCTTCGATCTCGCGCCCTCGCTGCTCGCGCTCGCGGGAGTCGCCACGCCCGCCGGGGTGAGGTTCGATGGCGAGGAGCTCTCGCCCGTCTTGCTTGGAAAAAGCGCCGCCTCGCGCCAGGCGCCGCTCTTTTGGCGGAGGCCGCCCGATCGCAAATTCGCCAACAACGCCGGCCCGCTGCCTGATCTCGCCGTGCGCGAGGGAGAGTGGAAATTGCTCTGCGACTACGGCGGCGCCCGGCCCGAACTCTACCACCTCGCCCGCGATCCCGGCGAAACCGAAAATCTCGCCGGACAACATCCCGATCTGATTGCGCGGCTCACCCAGTCCGTGCTGGCCTGGAATCAAGCCCTGCCCGCCGACAACGGCCCCGCGCTGGGAAAAGGAGCCCGTCCGCCGGCCAAGAACGCGCCACCCAAAAACGAGTAGGGCAGATGTCTAAAAAGATACTTCCCTTGTGCTTGTGAAATTTTTCACAAAGCCGGTTGAGTCCAGGCGGGCTTGAGGAGAGAATGAGGCATGGCCACCACAGTGACGACACTTGACGCCCCGGACATCGCCGCGCGTTCGGCGGAGGCGGGCGAGGCGTATCATGCCCGGGCGGAGGATGTGATCGGCGAGAAAATGACGCTCAACATCGGCCCCTCGCACCCGGCGACGCATGGCGTGCTGCGGCTGATCGTGGAGCTGGACGGGGAGATCATCACCAAGGCCGAGCCGGATGTGGGCTTTCTGCATCGCGGCGACGAAAAGATCGCCGAGAACATGCACTACAACCAGTTCGTGCCCTATACCGACCGGCTCGATTACCTGGCTCCGCTGGCCAACAACGTGGCCTACGCCATGGCGGTGGAGAAACTGCTGGGCTGGACCCTTCCGCCGCGCGGTCAGGCGATCCGAGTGTTGTGTTGCGAGCTGGCGCGTATTTCCTCGCACCTGCTGGGCGTCGGTGTTTATGCGATGGATGTGGGCGCGATGACCGTCTTCCTCTACACCTTCAACGAGCGCGAAAAAATCTACAACCTGTGCGAGCAACTGACCGGCGCGCGCTTCACCACCAGCTACACGCGCATCGGCGGCATGACGCGCGACCTGCCGCCGGGCTTCGTGGAGCAGGTGCGGGCGTTCATCAATCAATTGCCCCGCGTGGTCGATGAATTCGACGCGCTGCTCTCGCGGAACAAGATCTTCATGGATCGCACCGTCAATGTGGGAACGATCAGCAAAGAGCAGGCCATCGCCTACGGGATCACCGGACCGAACCTGCGCGCCAGCGGCGTCGGCTTCGATCTCCGCAAGGCCCATCCGTATCTCGGCTACGAGCAGTATGAGTTCGACGTGCCGATGGCCGAGGAAGGCGACTGCTACGCGCGCTACCAAGTGCGCGGCGAGGAAATCCGCCAATCCATCCGCATCGTCCACCAGGTGCTCGACACCCTGCCGGACGGCCCCATCTGCGTGCAGAACGTGAAAGGTGTGCTCCCGCCGAAGGAAAAAGTGCTGATGAGCATGGAGGAGCTCATCCACCATTTCATCGTCGCCA
>CAZQUC010000263.1:0-6277 GCA_964596095.1 uncultured Enterobacteriaceae bacterium | reverse complement strand
ATACCTGCGGCCTCGCGCAAGTGAAAAATGGTTTCCCACGCGGGAACGCGCCGGCAATGGATCATCAATGGGTCAGCAACAGCGCGAAGCCCGGATCCCGCGTCTCCACCGGGCCGAAACGCGGGGCGGCGAGCGAGCGGGCATAGTCCACGATGTCGCCCTCCAATCCACGGCACCGCGCATCCCACTGCTCGGCTCGGCTCAGCCACATCACCGCGTCGCGGAGCTGGCGCGCCTCGATCCGCTCCGCGCCGGCGGCGCGCAATTCGCGCACCTCGCGCGCCAGACGGGTGTAGAAGGCCAGCTCCAACCCCTCCGACTCACGCGCGAGTTCCAACAGCGAAAGCTCCATCGGCGGCGGCGCCGCGCGCACATGGCTCGCGATCTCAGGAAATCCGATCGTGCGCAACGTCACGCCGATTTTCTCAAAGAGTTCCTGCAGCGTGATGATGTTCCGCTCGAACCGCTCGCGCAGGAATTGCAGCACCCCGCGCGCCACATCCTCGGCCGGCCACCAGCCGACATGCCCGGCGGCCTGCGCGGCCTCCCGCAGCACCCCCTCCAGCCACGCGGTTTCGTAGCTCGCCACTTCGTGGCGGCCGATGCGGAGAAGAGGCAGATGCGAGGCCAGACAGATCATGATGAAATCGAAATGAAACGGAAAAGGACGGGAACAAGAAAAAGCCACTGGTTCACGATCGGAACAACTCCGGCTGCAACGCGTGTTGGGTGGCACGGTGTTTTTCGAAAGCGCGGATCTCTTCGATGAACTCGCCCACCTCCTCGAACTGCCGATACACGGACGCGAAGCGCACATACGCCACGGGATCGATGCCGCGCAGCTTCTCCATCACTTTTTGCCCGATGACCTTCGACGGGATCTCGCGCACGTTGTCCTGTTGCAGCTCGACGATGATCTCCTCCGCCGCGTATTCCAGATCGTCCATCGCCACCGGCCGCTTCTCGCACGCCTTGATCAATCCACCGAGCAGTTTCTCGCGGCTGAAGGGCTCGCGCACGTTGTTGCGCTTCACCACGCGCAGATCGGTGCGCTCCAGTTGCTCGTAGGTCGTGAAGCGATAGCCGCAACGCAGACATTCGCGGCGACGCCGAATCGTCGAGCCGTCTTTCGACTCGCGTGAATCGATCACCTTGTCTTCGGTTCGTCCGCACTTGCCACACACCATGGGTTGCTCCTCCGCGCCGTTCTAAACCGCGATCCCTTGTGGTGTCAACGGCAAAACACCACAAGCTGTAGATTTGTTAGTCGTTGACTTTTAATTATCAATATAGATGAAATATCAGGCATGATGCTCCGCCCGGACCGAGGTCCAAGCTCCAAGGAGCCACCCCGCGCGTGGCGCGCATCATCCCACGTCCCTCTCGCCCATGCCGTGCATCCCGTCGATCCCTCCTCCATCAATGCGCGATGCCTAACACCACAACATCATCATGACGCGGCGCGCCTTTTGACGAAAAAACTCCCTCCGTCATGAAGGCGACGATCGCGCTTCACGGCCCATGCCTAGCACTACAACACACGGAAATTCTTTTTTACATCGCAAGCGCCATGCGCCGGATTTTCAAAAAGAGTGCGGGAAAGGGCGCATCCACCGCATCCGAAAACGGAATGTCGGAAGGTTAGGCATGATGAAATTCTAAAAATACGCAAAACGCGACCATTGATGTTGACCAATGATAAAGATTTGCGGATTAATTACGCTGACCACCACGATCAGCAGCACGCGCCACCGCGCTGATCCGCGCATGATCACCGACACTCCAACTTCACCGGAGCCCCGCGTCCGCCCAGCGACGCGGCCGGACGCGAACCGGATCATCCGGCGCGAAGTCGTCTCCACATTGTTTCCATCCGCTTCCTTTTTTCACCGCCCCGGACGGCCTCATGGCGCCGGGGCCGTTGCATTCACCCGTGTCATCACGGAGCCGGCAGGGAGCCGGCTTCCGGGCGTGGACGGGAAGACTGTTGCCTCCACGCGCTGGTGATGCCTGTTGTCGGCATCGTGCCATGCGCGCCACGGAGCGACAAACCAACAAACCAAAACCAAACCAACAAGTGAAAACCATAGCTCGGGCCGCCAAGAAAGCCGCCAAAAAAGCGGTGAAGAAAGCGCCCGCCAAAAAGGCGGCGGCCAAAAAAGCGCCGGCTAAGAAAGCCGCCGCGAAAAAAGCCCCGGCCGTCAAGAAGGCCGCCAAGAAAGCTGCCAAAAAGGCGGTGAAAAAAGCGCCGGCCAAAAAGGCGGCGAAGAAGAAATAGTCCGGCCATTCACGGGAGGCGGCGGCGCGACCGTCAGCCGCTTCGCACGCGCCTTGCGCGCGAAAAGCCCGGGGAGTTCACGCTCCCTGGGTTTTTTGTGGCCGGGTATTCCCGGCTCGCTCCAAAAAACACTCCGCCGGCCGACCGCCGTTTGCAGTCGCGGGCGCGGGCGCTACTTTAACAGAGCGAGGGGACTTCCGCCCCTCCGTCCATTGCCGCCATGAAATATCGTGTTTTGCTTTCGCTGGGCTGCCTGGCGCTGGTCTCGTGCCAGAAGACCGACGAGACCGCCCTCGCGCCAGATTCCTCTGCCGCTTCCACCGCCGTTTCCGCATCCCCCGCCATGTCCGAAGAATTCACTACGCCGTCCACCGCCGCCGCGCCCGCTTCCACCCCGCAAACCGGGATCGCCGCCGCGCCCATCTCCATTCCCGACCGCGAAACATTGCGCGAGAAACTCACGTCCTTGCAATGGCAGGTCACGCAGGAATCCGCGACCGAGCCGCCGTTCCGCAACGAGTATTGGGACCACAAGGAGGAAGGCATCTACGTGAGCATCGTCTCCGGTGAGCCGTTGTTTTCCTCGAAGGACAAATTCGATTCCGGCTGCGGCTGGCCGAGCTTCACCAAGCCGATCAGCGCGGAGGAAATCAAGGAACTGGAAGATCTCAGCCACCACATGGTGCGCACCGAAGTGCGGAGCGTCCGGGCCGACACCCATCTCGGCCACGTCTTCAACGACGGCCCGCCGGACCAGGGCGGCCTGCGCTATTGCATCAATTCCGCCGCCATCCGTTTCGTCCCCAAAGCGCAAATGGCCGAAGCGGGCTACGGGCATCTGCTCCCGCGACTTGAAGACGCCCCCGCGGCGGAAGGCACGGCGCCGTGAGGCCCGTAGCGGGGGCGTCCCGCCCACCGCCGAGAAGGCGGCCCGGCACCCCCGCGCTTGGAGTGAAACCGGCCCTCGTGCTTCGTGAGCCGCCGACGCGCGGGCGAACCGGCGGCTTTTTTTGAAAGAGAACCCGGCCTTCCGCAGGCGACCCCTCCGCGGTGGGCGGGACGCCCCCGCCACTCACGGCAAACCGCGCAGGAAAGTGACCAGATCGCGCAGCTCTTTCAACGTCAGCAGCGCGCCCATCGGGCGGCACGGGCTGGCGGGAGGAGTGATGGAAGCGATGTCACTGCGGGGGATGTCGCGGCCGCCGTCCGGGTCGTGCAGCCGCAAGCCGCCGCCGGTTTCCGTCAGGCGGCCCGTGAGGCGGACCCCATCGCGCAGCGTGGCGGTGGCCACGCCGTAACCGTCGGCGAGACGCCGATCCGGCAGCGTGATGCTCTCCAGCAACGCGCGACCATCCAAGCGTGCGGCCACCCCGGTCAGATCGGGACCGTGCCGGGGGGAAAGACCGCCGGCGCCGTCCAGCGCGTGGCAGGAAGCGCACCGGCCGCGCGCAGAAAAGAAGAATTCCCGGCCGGCGGCGGCATCGCCTTCTTCCAAGGCGGGTCGCCAAGGGCGCAGGTCGTCGAAGCTCGGCCCGCGCCGGCTGGAGCGGTAATCCTCCAGCGCCTCGCGAAAGGAGCGGGTCTCCGGCCCTTCGCTGCGGGTGCGCCGCTCCACGGCTTCCAATAATTCGGGGAGCACCGCGGGATCGACGCTGCCGACGCGGGCCTGACGCAGCAAGTGCAGCAGGTAAGCATCGGTCTCCGGTGCGCGCCGGGCGCCGATGAGGCGCAGCGCGTGTTGTTTCTCGGGCGGCGTGGCCGGGCTGAGCGAGCCAAGCATCCAGGGCACGTCGCGCTGATGGACGACGAACAGATGCTCCCGCGCGGCCATGCGCAACCGCGGCGCGTCGCCCGCACGCAAGGCCGCTTCGGCCAGGAAGACGCCCTCTTGGCCCCCACGCGGCGCCGCCGCCAGCGCGCGGCGGAGATGAAACAGTCGCTCATTCTCCGCCCGCTCCGGTTCGAGGAAAAACGCGAACAACCCTTCGGCCGTCGTGGGCGCGTCGGCGAGGGCTTCTTGCCAGAGGACGGCGACAAGCCGTAACGACGGATCCGCCGCGTGCCCCTGATCCGCCGCCAACGCGGGCAGACACACCTGCCAGGCCTCCCAGGCGGTGGCGCGGGCACGAGGCCGGGCGCGGCGCGGGCGGCGCCCCACGCTTTCCACGGCGGGAGGTTGATCCCATTGGCTGAGCGCAGTGACGGCCTGGCGCAGCAAGGCCTCACGGTCAGGAACGTCGCCCTCCGCCGGCGCGGCGGCTTCGGCCAGCCGTTGCGCGAACCCGGCGACCCGCACGGCGTCTTCCGCGCGGCCGAGATCCAACGCCGCCTCGATCGCCCGTTGCCACACGCGCGGCGGCAGGTCGGACGGCGGCCGGTCCAGCAGCCGGGACAAGCCGGGCCACACGCCTTCGATCACGGCATCGTAACCGGCGCGCGCCGCCGCGAAGAGGAGTTCATGCGCATCGGCTTCGACGGCGACGGCCGGCGGCCAGAGCAATGGATCGCCCTGACGGCGCAAGGCTTCCACAGCCACCAGGCGCATTTCCTGGGACGGCGACTCCAGCCATCGGGCCAGCCGAGGCGCGCTCAGGTGCTGCGCGCCCACTACGACCACCGCCTGCGCCACGGGATCGGGCAACGGCGTGGCGCGCGGCCACAACGCGGCCAGCGCCGCCTCGGCGTTTTCGCCCTCCAACCGGCCCAGCGCCCGCACCGCCGCCGCGGCCACCATCGGCTCGGGATCGGCCAACGCGGCCCGCACCGCCGCGGCGGCCGGCTCGCACCGGGTTTCGCCCAGCACACGAAGCACGCCGGCGCGCCACGCCGGGTCATCCGAAACCAGCGCCGTCCGGACCAACGCGAGCCGGGAAGGCTCCGATCGCGCCACGTCGGCGAGTTCCCACAACGCCAGGCGCCGTTCCGCCACGGAAGCCTCGCCGAGCACGAGCGCCAGGAGGGGCGTCAGCCGATCTTCCGGCGGGGCGGCCCCATCGGTCACCGGCGCCGGCGTTTCCGCCATGACGGGCATCGGCGCCGCCCACGTGGCGAGCGCGCGCAAAAACGGCTCCGCCCCCTGCCAAGCCGGCGCCTCGCGGCGCTCAGTCTCCCACGCGGCGCGGACCTCCGGATCTTCGCCCAAACCCGCGTGCCAGCGGCCATCGAACCCTTCCGGCACGGGGAAAAACCCCGCGTCGGCCACCCACAACGCGCCCCAGTCATCGAAAGCCAACACAGTCGGCCGGCGCAGGCCGCGCGCGTAAAGCTCCAGCGCCGAACCATCCGGCCGGCAGCGGAACACGGCGCCCTCCCGTTCTCCCCTCCACCGCCGGCCATCGGACGCCGTCACGTCGAACCCCCTGTCGGTCGCCGCGAAGTAAATCCAGCCGTCGGGAGAGCGCGAGATCGGGCCGGGCGCCGCGTCTTCCGCGCCGAAACTCACGACCGCCTTTCCATGCCGCAGGGCTTCGGGCAAGGCGGCCAGCGGATGCGTCGTCACCCGCAACTCCCGCCCTTCCGCCTCGACACTGAAACAATTCTCGGGCAACGGAGCGCTCTCTGTCTCAACCACAGCCCCGGCTCCGGCGCCGCGGGCTTCCGCTTCCTCCGCCACCACCGGCCGGGCCGGCGCCATCAGCACCACCCATGACACCACGCTCCATGCCATGATCTTCCGGCCCTGCCGCTTCGCCCACACGCCGCCGCGCGCGCGACGCCCCCTCACCTCGGCGAAGGACGCCGGCGGGCCGGAAACTTTGCGCAAAGGATGGTTGAAGCCCACGGGAATAACGCGATGAATCTAGGCGGCTTCTTTCCTCCGGCAACCCGCCATCGGCCCCTCCGCGCGCCCGGCCGGCCCGGTCCCCGCTTGTTCGTGATGAATTTCTTCCGGTTGCTGATCTCCGTATGGCTGGTGGTCGCGCTCCTCGCGTCCCCCGCCGCCGCGCAATCACGCCAAGGCAAAAAACCCGCCGCCTCCACCACGGCGAAACCGAAACC
>CAZQUC010000262.1:0-6307 GCA_964596095.1 uncultured Enterobacteriaceae bacterium | reverse complement strand
GGTGGCCATCCTGGCCGCCGTGGAAGGCGTCGCGCCTTCCACGCTGGGGGGCAAATCGGACCAACGGGAGCTTGCCCGTGGTATATCCTCCGGCGGGACGCCGGACGAGGCGAGCCGGAGGCACCACCCTACCCATGCCGCCGCTTCGCGGCTAAACACATACCCGGCCCGGTGGGCGGTCATTTCCCTTCCCCGCGTTCGTGCAGGATGTCGATGGAAAACGGATCGCCGCTTTCCGCGAATTCCCGCACCAATTCCAAGGCCAGCGCGCGCACTTCCTCATGCGGATTTTTCAGCGCCCGTGCCAGCACCACATGATCGGCGTAACGGTCCAGCAGCGCGCGGGCTTCGGCGGGAGCGGCGGTTTCCAATTGGTCGCCGAAGGAGGATCGGACCTGTTGTTCCAAAAAGAATACGTCTTTGAGATCCTGATCCCTCCCGGTATCCAGTTTGGTGACGATGAGGTCAAGCGGGTCGGGGAGGCGGAGACCTTGCTCCGTGGGCAGGGCGCGCTGCCAGACCTCGTCAAAATCGTCCGGCAGCAAAGCGTTAGGAATCCGAAAGACATCCAGCGGCACCTCCAGCCCTTGGATCCGGATCATGCCGATATCATCGATGGCTTCCGCCAGCTGATCGGGAGAGATGGTTTCCCATCCGAGCAGCCGGGCCAGCGTCGTTTGGGGGAAATGAGCCATCACCCCGCTCAGGGCCGCGGCCCATTGCGAGGGGGTGGCCAATGGCTCCAACCACACATCCGCATCTTTGGTGGCGCGACTGAGCCCGTGAGCGATGGTCGCCAAGCCACCCAGCAGCAGCACTCGATACCGCCGGCCCAGCGTTTCCAAAAACTCATCTACCGTGGTCGCGGTCCCCATTGTTCCACTAAATCTTGCACGCAGCGGGCGATGAACAGGAAATCACCGACGGTCCGCGGCTGCTCCAGCCACGGGGTGCTGTTGTCGGGAATGGGGCGCGCCGGGTTGAGGGGGCGGGGCGGCCGGCGGCGCGCCATCACCTTCTCCCGCACTTGGCGGGCGTATTCCTCTTTGATGCGCTCCAGCGGCGGCGAGTAGCGGCGGATGGCCATGAGGCAATGGTGCGCTTTTTCAAGACCGTGGCAAGTGAGGGTTGCGGGAGCAAAATCCACGGCGATGACCGCGACCTACCCGCGGGTGACGCGCAGCACGCCGAGGAAGCGCTGCGCGCGGAGAGGATCGTTCAGGACGAGTGTGCCATGTTCCAGACGGGTGATGTCCTGGCGCGTGGAGAGCCGCCACGGGTCGGTGTGTTCGAGATGGCGGGCGTAAGCGGCGAGGTCGGAGCAACCGGCGGCGCGGGCTTCGGCGAGCGACGCGAGGTGAAACCGCACGCGGGCGGAAGGGTGGGCGAGTCGCCGCAATTCCCAAGCCACGCGGCCCATCGTGAACCGTGGATTGAGCTCGACGACGGCGCGCAAGCGCAGCGGGGTGGCATCATCGCCCGGCCCCGCCTCGGTCGCGCGGTAGAGAAAGGCGTCGATCCCGCACGCGCCGACGAAGCCGGCCGCGCGGAAGCGGGTTGCGAGCCAAGGGAACACGCGTTGCTCGTAATAGTCATGCACCCAGGCACCGCGGCCGTCGCCGCTGAAGAAGCGAGCGAGGTCGGGCGGGAAGAGTTTGGCGAAGCGGCCGGTGGCCTCGCAGGCGAGGAAGCGGCCGCGCGCGTCGGTGTCGAGCCGTGTGAAGCCTTTGAGCCGCAGTGTGCCGTCGGTGGTCATTTCCAGTTGCGCGGAAAAATCCGCCACCCGGTCAAGCCACGGCTCGACGACCAACGCGCCGTGGTGCGCGAGCGTTTGCTCTGCCCACGGAGCATCGGCGGCGGTCCAGCGCTCCACCCGGCGGAACCCGCGGCCCGAGGAGCCGAAGGCGGGCTTGATGACGCCGTGGGCGTGACCGGCGCGACGCAGGGCGTCCATCGCGCGATGCAGTTCGTCGAGTGTAGTGACGCTTTCACCAGTCAGCGCGGCCGGCTCACCCAAGGCGCGGCGCAGCTCCACCGCGGTCGTTTTGCTGAAGAGCGGGCGCAGCGTTTCGCGCCAGCCCGCTTGCGTGCCAGGACCGTTGATGTGGGCGCGCAGCGGACGCAGCGAGGCTTCCACGCCGGGCGTCCATGCCCACGGGCGCAGGCCCGCGAGTTTGCGTTGTGGCAGCAGACTGTCGGGGTGGAGGCCGCCCTCTGCGGTCAGAGGTTCCAGTTCGGGCCAGACGAAGCCCGCGCGCTGCCATCGCTCCAGATGCTCCGGGCGTGGCGGCCGGCGCACCAGCACGACATCCTCCGCGCGGGCGAGGAACGCGGGCAGCACATCCAGATCTTCGCGCAGGCAGCGGGTGGGGCGATCCGGCGGCAGGCCGAGCAGGTCGCTTTCCGCTTCGGGGTTGAACAGAAAGACTTCGGGCGTCCGTCCGCGGGAGCCGGCACACAACTCCAGCGAACGGAGATAATCTTCATCCAAGCCCGCGCGGCGGCGGCCGTCGCGATCGAGGAGGCGCTTGCCTTTGGCGCGGATGGGCGAGAGCGGAAAAACCAGCCGCCGCACGTGCGCCGACCAGTCGTCTTCCTGCGGGTCTTTCCATTTGCGGAACCAATTCAGCCCGTAGCCGACGTGGCCGATCTCATCGTCGTGGATGCGTTGCAGCAACGAAGCGGTGGCGGCATCGCCCGCGCGGGCGAAGACATCGCGGTAGTGCAGCGAAAAATCGAGATTGGCCTGCTCGAAGGTCAGCGGCAGGCGGGAGACGTAATCGAGCGGCGTCTCCATGTCCGCGACCGCGTTCCAGAAGAACCCGTTGACGGGCAATTCGCCGAAGCTCACACCGTATTCGGCCATGCGCGCCAGATACCAGCGGCTGTGGAATTGCTCTTCCTCCAGCGTGCGCAGCAGGCCGCGCCGGAAGGCCGGCGGCGCGTCGGGGAATTTCAGCAACGCGAGCGCCATCAGCTCGGTGGCGAGCAATTCGTGATTGGCCAGAAAGTGCAGCAGATGCCCGCGCGCCTGGGCGTCGCCCAATTGATGCTCGCGGGGAAATTCCGCGCGATCGCCGCCCGCGGTGGTCCAGCGGAGTTCGCGGGGGCGTCCCGGCGCGGGAGGCGTGACGAGGGCCGGGCCGCGCGACTCGTCGGTCAGCACCACTGGTCCGCGTGGCGGCGCGATCAGCTTTTCCTCCAGGCTTTCGGCGAAGAGGAGGCGCTCGGCGAATTCTCGGATCGTCATCGGACCAACGAGGCCGGCGGCGTCAGCCGTTCAGGCCGGCGAGCGTCTTGGGCAGGAACACGCCGTCCTTGCGGATGAGCTTGCTGTCGAACCAAATTTCACCGCCGCCGTAATCGGGCCGCTGGATGCTCACCATGTCCCAGTGGACCTGGCTGCGGTTACCATTGTCGGCCACGCCTTCGTAAGCCTGGCCCGGCGTGAAGTGGAAACTGCCCGCGATCTTTTCGTCGAAGAGAATGTCGCGCATGGGGTGGCGGATCTCGGGATTGAAACCGATGGCGAATTCTCCGATGTAACGCGCGCCCTCGTCGCTGTCGAGAATGCGGTTGATGGCCTCGGTGTTGTTGGCGGTGGCGTGGACCACTTTGCCCTTCCTGAATTCCAGCCGGATGCTGTCGAAGGCGATGCCTTGGTAAATGGTGGGGGCATTGTAGCTAATGACGCCCTCGACGGAATTCTTGACCGGCGCGGTGAAGCATTCGCCGTCCGGGATGTTATGCTCGCCGCCGCACCAGATGGCTTCCAGTCCCTTGAGCGAGAATTGCAGATCGGTGCCCGGCCCTTTGATGTGAACCTTGTCGGTGGCGTCCATGAGCTTTTTCAGCGCCTTCATGCCGGGAATGAGCTTGCGGTAATCGAGCAGACTGACGCGGAAGAAGAAGTCCTCGAAGGCCTCCGTGCTCATGCCCGCCTGCTGGGCCATCGCCGGGGTCGGCCAGCGCAGCACGCACCAGCGCGTCTTGCCGACGCGGTGGTTGATGACCGGCCGCAGCTCTTTCATCACCAGCGTCATCTTATCCGCGGGCACGTCGGAGGTTTCGGTGATGTTATGGCTGCCGCGGATGGCGATATAGGCATCCATCTTCCGCATCTGGGTCAGCAGCACCTCGGCTTGCGAGCGCATCTGCTCGGGAGTGGCCTTGCGGTAAAGCTCGCGCACCAGCCGCGCGTCATGCAGGTTCACGTATGGCAGGCCGCCCGCCTCGCGCACCGCGCGGACCAGCGCGATGCCCATTTCCACCGGGGTGTCGAAAAGCTCGATGAGCACGCGCTCGCCTTTTTTGACGGCGGTGGAGTGGAGAACGAGCTGGCGGGCGAGTTGGTCGAAGCGCGGATCTTGCATGCGCGCCAGTCTAGCGGGGCCGGTTTTCCGACAATGGAAAAATGCGGCGTCCCGGAAAATGATTGGATGGGTGGAGGAGTGTCCTCACGAGTCTGGCGAGAGGCCCCGCGGAGAGGGCTCACCGGGACGCTCCTGCACCCGGCGCGCGGGCGGCTTCGCTCTGCTCTTTAATCATCGTTCGAACATATTAATCTTGTCCCACAGGGGATCCCTCGCCATGCTCTTTCTTTCGCCCCATGTCCGAGGAGACTCCACACCAGCCACACGACAAACTGTTCAAGACCAGTTTCTCCGAGCCGGAGACCGCGGCCGCGTTCCTCAAGACCCAAGTGCCGCCGGCCTTGGCCGCTCGTTTGCATTGGGATAGCCTGCGGGTGGAGGCCGGCAGCTTTATCGACGAGCAGCTTCACGGAAGTGAAAGCGATCTGCTCTACCGCGTCGATTTGGAAGGGGAGGATGCCTTTTTCTATGTGCTCTTCGAGCATCAGCGACAGGAAGATTATTGGCTGTCCTTCCGGCTGCTGGGCTATCTCCTGCGCATTTGGGAGAAATTCCGCAAAGGGCATCCCTCCGCCCGGCAACTGCCTCCGGTCATCCCGGTGGTGTTGGCGCAGAACGCCACTCCTTGGAAGCCCTCCCTCCGCTTCCACGATCTCGTTGCCATCCCAAGTGGATTGGAAGCCGAAGTGCTGCCGCTGACGCCCGGCTTCGTTTATCAACTGGTGCAACTGGCGGAGTTGCCGTTCGACAAGATTGTGGGCACGCCCTTGGGCATCCTCACCTTGCGCGCGCTCAAAGCCGAGCAAGTGAACCAACTGCTGGCTGACGCGGTATGGGACCAAGACCTCATGCTGCGGGTGAGCGCTCCTTTGTTAAGAGCTTGGTTGCGTTACCTCTACCATGCCGGAGAAATTGACAAAGAGGGATTTGTTCGGAAACTGGAGGGGTTCGATTCCACCGAACTTCGGGAACGCACCATGACACTCGCTCAGCAATTTCGCCAGGAAGGCATCCAAAAAGGCCGCCAGGAAGGAGAACTCCGCCTGCTGCGCCGTTTGTTGCAGCGCCGTTTCGGGGAACTGCCGGCGTGGGTGGAGAACCGCCTCGCCTCCGCTTCCGTGGATGATCTGGAACGGTGGAGCGACCGCGTGTTTGATGCGGTCATTCTGGAAGACGTGTTTGGTTGAGCGATTTCCCCGCGGACGAATGGTGGGGCTCACTTCTCTTCGGCGCCGGGCGGCGGGGTGAGGCCGAGTTTTTCCAGCACGCGGGTTTGGCGGGCGGCGGGGGTATTGCCTTGGCGGATGAGGTCGATGAATTGTTGCCGGACTTCGGGCGGTTGGGCTTCGAGCCAAGGGCGGAGGTCGGCGGCGGATTGCTCGTCCCACCGGCTGGTCAACTCGGCGCCGGGGTAACCGGCCGCAGCGGAGGAGGCGAGCGCGGTGCTGCCGGAAAGGCCGCGGCCGCGAGGTCCTGCCATGCGAGTTCGCGCACGGCGTCGCTGGTGGCGGCGTGGCGGGAAGCGCCGCTGAGGTTTTCGGCGATCCAATCCAGCGCGGTCGCCGGATCGCGCTGGGCAAGGGTGTGTGCCGCGGCGGCGGGCGCGGAGATGGCCGGTGGCTTCGTCATGAAAATCGGCCAACAGGCGCACGGCGGCTGGGGATTTCCGGCCGGGTGGGGAAACAATCTGCTCCAGTGCGGCTTGCGCCTGTTCGCGACTGTCGGCATCGGGGAGGCTGGCGAGCCAGCGTTGCCGTTGGTGAGGGGCTTCGGTTTGCCACGCTCGCAGCACTTCGTCGAGCGCTTCGTGCCGAGGTGGATCGCCTCGGCGGTAATACTGTTAATGTCCTCGCGCGCCCGGCGCATGCCGAAAGCTCCTTGTCGATCATCAACCACGTTTTGCCACATATTTCATATTGTATTCCCATATGAAT